>CALKYG010000450.1 GCA_938003575.1 uncultured Alphaproteobacteria bacterium | reverse complement strand
CTCGTCCGAGATGATGAGAGAGAACCGCCCAAGACGCGCCGTCTCAGCCGCGGGGTTCGCCGCGCCGCCGGCCCGCGCGGCTTCGAGCCCTTTCAGTTCAAGCCCCTCTAGCGCCAGATCGAGATCAAAATCGGCGAACCCGGCGCTGTCATAGCCGGCGGACAACACCGCGCCGCCGCGATCAGGGTTCCAGTCATAGGCGAAATCGCTGTCGCCCCTCACGCGATCGAGACGTCGCGTCTTCAGGAGAGAGATCGCTTCCCTTTCTTCGTCCGGGACCAACGCAGTGAAATCGTAAACGCCGCCACGAGTCACGGCGCGGACCTTGGATGGCGCGAGCCAGGCGAACTCGAGCGCGGGAATGTCGACCTCCGGCGTCAACGAGAACCGTTTTTCGCCGACATACGTCTCAACATCCGTCAATTTCGCGGTTCCGAGATCCATGAGATTGCGCGCGGTGATCGGCGGTTGTTCGCCTCTCAATCCGAAATCAAGCAGGCCGGCGAACGAAATGTTCCGCCACTCAAGCGTCTTTATCTTCGTCCGTTGCTCTTCCGGCGCAATAAAGGCGCGCAACGGTCCCGAGACGAGGATTTCAGCCATCGGTCCGAGTTTGCCGCTCGCCGCCGCGACCGCGTCGGCGGACTGGCGCACCTCATATTCCAGATCGCGGCCGATGACGGCCTTGAGCTTGCCTCCTCCGGCGCCGACAAAACGCAGATCAGCCGCCGCGAAGTCGAAGGCGGCGCCGGTGTCGGATTCGGCGACGTCTCCGCCCGTCGCGCGAATATCCTTGAAGTACACCCCGGCGAAATCGAACGCATTGATGAGCGCTGCGAGGCCGTTCGCGCCGCTTGTTTTGGGAATCCCGCCGTCCCGGACGCGCAGGCTGTCGATTTCAACCGCCTTGATCGACGTTCTCGGGCGGCCCTCCTCGCCTGCAAAGGTCTCGACGTCAAACAGCCGAAGCTTTGCAAGGACCGGCGAAAACGGCGCATCGAGGGGCGCATCGGTTTCGCCGTTGAGACGTTCGATTCTGTCGAGATCGACGCCGTAGAATTCGGCGCGCCCGGCGGCGAACCCGTCTGCGGTCTTCTCGGACCCAAACTTCAGGCCGGTGACAATCGTCGCACCCGACCGCGGATCGAACGTCGCCTTTTCGTAGGTGGGCCTGAGATAAAGAGGCAAGAGCCGGAACAGCCGGTCGACATCAAGCTCATCCGCAGATTTGAGGCGGAACGGCCGGTCGATCGGGGAATCGGCGTTCGCATCCGCGGCGGCGACGCTCGCCGGAGACATCGGCGCGCCAGCCCTTTCGCCGCATGAAGCCGCCGCGAGCGATGCGGCGAACAGGAGGAGCGCGGACCGTATCACCTTCATATCTCCTCACTGGTTGGGCGGGCCGATTTTGACCCTGTTGCAAAGGCGATGGCAAGGAAGCGGTCAGGCCACGCGGATGCGGACGGGGCCGTCGACAATTTCGCCGATGATTGCCGCCCCGTCATGGCCGCACCGGCGGAAGAGTTCGAGAACCTCATCGCCGGCCTCGGGCGCGCACGCCGCCAGAAGCCCGCCGCTTGTTTGCGGATCGCAAAGGAGATCGCGGTCCGGTTCCGACCAGTCCGCCGCCGTCTCAACGATGCCGGCAACGCTTTCCCAGTTGCGCGCCGAGGCGCCGGTGCGCACGCCCTCGCGGACAAGTCTGCGCGCGCCGTCGAAAACAGGCGTCGAGCGCCTGTGGACGACGGCGCCGACGCCCGCGCCCCGGCAGACTTCCGCAAGGTGGCCGAGAAGGCCGAACCCTGTCACGTCCGTGACGGCGTGGACGCCCGCAATCGATGCGATGCCGGCTCCCGGCGTATTCAGCAACGTCGTCGACGCGATCATCGTGCGATAGTCGGCGTCGGAAAGAATTCCCTTCTTCAGCGCGGCGCTGAAAACGCCGATCCCAAGCGGCTTTCCGAGAATGAGAACATCGCCGGGCCTTGCGCCGCAGTTCCGCAAGATCCGGTCCGGCCGCACGAGCCCGAGCGCGACAAGGCCGTAAATGGGTTCAACGGAATCTATGGAATGCCCGCCTGCAATCGGCGCGCCCGCCGCTTCCGCAATGCTTCGGCCTCCTTCAAGGATCTTTCTTATCGTTTGTGTGCTGATCTTCCCGACCGGCATCCCGACCAGCGCAAGGGAGAAGATCGGGCGCGCGCCCATCGCAAAAACGTCTGAAAGCGCGTTCGTCGCGGCGATCCGGCCGAATTCAAAGGGATCGTCGACAACCGGCATGAAGAAATCGGTCGTCGCGACAATCGCGACATCGTCCGAGATCCGCCACACCGCGGCGTCGTCGCTGGTCGCCGCATCGACGAGAAGTTCCGCCGGAACGACGCCCGCCGGCATGGTCGACAATATTTCCGAAAGCACGTTCGGGGCGAGCTTGCAGCCGCAGCCGCCGCCGTGAGCGAGCGATGTCAATCGAGGTTCCGCCGCGATGCCCGTCATGGCCCTTAATGGTTCCGGAAAGGAGCGTCTCTATGCACTTTCGCGGCTTGCCCGGCAAGCGGCGACGCCGCTAGATGCCTGCCGATGATCGAGCAAGTTCAGGATCTGGAGCCCGAAACGCTCGCCCGCTACGGCGCAGTGATCGATGTTCGCTCGCCGGCGGAGTTCGCTGCGGACCGCATTCCGGGAGCGATCAACCTGCCAGTGCTCAGCAATGAAGAACGCGCGGAGGTCGGAACGATCTATGTGCGGGAATCGCGCTTTCGCGCACGACGGATCGGCGCCGCGCATGTCGCGCGCAATATTGCGCGCCATCTCGACTCGGCCCTTGCCGGCAAGGATGCGAAGTTTCGGCCGCTCGTCTATTGTTGGCGCGGCGGAATGCGCTCGAACGCCATGGCGGCGGTCCTGTCCCAGATCGGCTGGCGCGTCGGCGTCCTGGAAGGCGGTTACAAGACCTGGCGGCGATCCGTCGTTTCCATGCTGTTCGACAGCGCGGCGCCGCTGAACCTCGTGCTCGTGGACGGCGAAACCGGCGCGGGCAAAACGGAAGTACTCAATCAAATGGCGGCGCACGGCGTTCAGATCGTCGATCTTGAGGAGCTTGCGGCCCATCGCGGCTCCGTTTTCGGCGGGAGGCCGTCTCGCGAACAGCCGACCCAGAAGTTTTTTGAGTCCTTGCTCTTCGAGAAATTGCGCCGTCTGGATCAGTCGGCGGCGATTGCGGTTGAAGCTGAATCGGCGAAAATCGGCCGGCTGAATATTCCGAAGCGATTCTGGTCCGCGATGCTCGCTGCGCCGCGAATTCAGATCGCGGCCGCCGTCGATGCGCGGGCGAACCATATCGTGCAAACCTACGCCGATGTCATTGAATCGCCAGAGAGCCTCGCAAGCGCGATAGAACGGCTGCGCCCGTTCCACTCGAAAGAAACGATCGACGCCTGGATGCGACTTGCCGAAGGCGGTTCCTATCGGTTGCTCGCGGCGCGTCTGATGCGCGAGCATTACGACCCGCTTTACGACCGGGCGCGAAAACGCAGCAGCCGGCGCCCAATCGGCGTTATCAACATAGAGCGCTTCGACAAGATCGGAATTGACGCCGCCGCACGGGAAGGCGCGAGGCTTATTATGGCGATGTCGACGCGATCGCCGCGCGGATAAGGGCCTTCGCTTCGGCGGAATTCCAGTCCGCCTCGCCGACATATCGGCCGATCTCCCGCCCCCGCGCATCGTACAGCACGGAGACGGGCAGCACGCCCGAACCGCCCGTTGCAATGGCGAGCGCGAGTTGAGGATCGGCGTAGAGCTCAAGGTTGGTCAGTCCAAGCTTGTCGAGAAACGCCTGCGCCGCCACAGGCCCCTTGGGATCGGCGGCGACGGCGACGACGGCGAAATTTTCGCCGCCGAGCTCACCCTCAAGCGCGTCCAGCGACGGCAACTCTTTGAGGCACGGCGCGCACCAGGTCGCCCAGAAATTCACGAGCACCGACTTGCCGCGAAAGGCCGAAAGGCTGATTTCCGCGTCCCCGTGCAGGAACTTTTCAACCGGCGCCGTTCTCTGCGACGCGGCATAGACGAAATCGGCCATCTCGCCGATCTGCAGGTTCGGGTCGCTGAGCACGGGCGCTTCCACATGCCGGCCCGTTCCGGCGTTCCGGACATTGCCGCTTAACGCCGCGGACAGGATGACGTAGAGGAGACCGGCCGCGCCGATCCCGAGCCATATCAAGAGCCATAGGCGGGGGCTGAAGAGAACGCGCACGAGAAACTCCGGATGACCAAAAAATCCAAATACGACAATCAACCAGATAGCGACGGCGGCGAAAAAAGCCAGATGTGGGGCGGCCGCTTCGAGCGGGGCCCGGCCGCCGTCATGGAGGAGATCAACGCCTCGATCGATGTCGATCGGCGGCTGTGGCGCGAAGATATCGAAGGATCCAAGGCGCATAGCGCGATGCTCGCCGCCGCCGGCGTCATCAGCGAAGAGGATTGCAGGACGATCTGCAAGGGGCTGGACAGCATCGCCGAAGAAATCCGGTCAGGCGTCTTCATCTTTTCACGGCGCCTTGAAGACATTCACATGAACATTGAGGCGCGTCTCCGGGAGGCGATCGGCGAGCCGGCGGCGCGCCTTCACACGGCGCGTTCCCGCAATGATCAGGTCGCGACGGATTTCCGGCTTTTCGTTCGCAGGGCATGCGACGACATGGCGGCCGCCATTGAGGCGCTTCAAAGGGCGCTTGTCGAAAAGGCCGATCAACACGCCGGCGCAATCATGCCGGGTTTCACGCATCTCCAGACCGCGCAGCCTGTCACTTTCGGCCATCATTGCCTTGCCTATGTCGAAATGCTCGAACGCGACCGGACCCGCTTTCTCGACGCTCGCCGTCGCATGAATGAGTGCCCGCTCGGAGCGGCGGCGCTCGCCGGAACTCCGTACCCGATCGATCGCGGAATGACGGCGGCGGCGCTCGGATTTGATCGCCCGACCGCCAATTCGCTCGACAGCGTGTCGGCGCGGGATTTCGCCCTCGAAGCGCTCTCAGCCTCTTCGATCTGCGCCAGCCACCTGTCGCGGCTCGCCGAGGAGATCGTCCTGTGGACGTCGCCGCATTTCGGATTCGTGTCGCTTTCCGACGCTTTTTCGACCGGCTCGTCGATCATGCCGCAGAAGCGCAATCCGGACGCTGCGGAGCTTTGCCGCGCGAAAGTCGGTCGCATTGCCGGCGGATTTCAATCGCTGCTGATCGTGATGAAAGGGCTCCCGCTCGCCTATTCAAAGGACATGCAGGAAGACAAGGCGGCGACATTTCAGGCCATCGACGATCTTGCTCTCGCGCTGGCCGCGATGACGGGCATGGTCGCCGACATGACGATCAATGCCGACGCCATGCGACAGGCGGCGGAACGCGGATATTCGACGGCGACCGACCTCGCCGATTACCTTGTCCGGAAACTCGGTCTTCCGTTTCGCGACGCGCACCATGCAACGGGCGCCATCGTCGCGGCCGCAGAAAAAAGGGGGGTTCGGCTCGACCAGCTTCCGCTCGACGACATGCGCAGGATCGAGAGCAGGATAGACGCGGACGTCTTTCAACATCTGACCGTTGACGCCTCGGTCGCGGCGCGCTCATCATACGGCGGGACGGCGCCGGCGAATGTCGCCGCTGAAGTCCGGCGCTGGAAAGAGAAACTCAAATGAGACTGGTGATGGCGGCGTTCGCCGCGCTCGTGTTCTTATCCGCCTGCGGCAAGAAGGCGCCGTTGCGGCCGCCCTCGTCGGAACGGCCCCCGGCGGAGGAATGGAACCCGTCCGGACAACCGGACGACGAAGACGGCGAACAATGACGCCGCGAGAGGCGTCGTGTTCGTGCGGCGAAATCCGGCTTCGATGTGCGGGCGAACCGGTCCGCATTTCGGTCTGCCACTGTCTTGAATGCCAGAAACGCACGGGAAGCGCCTTTGGCGCGCAGGCGCGGTTCCGGACGGAAGATGTCGAGTTCCTGTCCGGCGAGCCGTCGCTTTATGTTCGCCGTGCCGACAGCGGGCGCACAATCAGCTTTCGCTTTTGCGCGAATTGCGGTTCGACCGTCTGGTACGGAATTGACGATCAGCCCGAGCTTGTCGCTGTAACGCTCGGAGCGTTCGCCGACCCGTCCTTTCCCCAGCCGCGGTTCTCGGTCTATGAAGAGCGCAAGCACGGCTGGATCGATTTTATCGAGAAAGAGCCGATCGATCATATCCGTTGAATCGAGGATGCATTTTTTTCAACACCGATCCGGCGTCCTTCACGCTGAGGACATGAGCCTCGAGTTCCTGGCTGAAGCCGTCGGCACGCCATTTTACTGCTATTCTGATGCGACAATCAGACGCCACATGCGCGTTTTCCGCGACGCCTTCGCGGAACAGCGCCCGCTCGTCGCCTATTCGGTGAAGGCGAATTCAAATCTCGCCGTCCTGAAAATCATGCGCGAGGAAGGAGCCGGCGCCGACGTCGTGTCCGGCGGCGAGCTCGCCCGCGCGCTTGAAGCGGGAATTTCGGCCGACAAGATCGTGTATTCCGGCGTCGGAAAGACAAAAGTGGAAATGGCGGCCGCGCTTGACGCCGGTATTTATCAGTTCAACGTCGAGTCCGAACCTGAACTTTACGCCCTTGACGAAGTCGCAATTTCAAAAGGCGCACGCGCGGACATCGCCTTTCGCGTCAACCCGGACGTATCGGCCGGCGGACACGCCAAGATTTCGACGGGCAAGGCCGAAGACAAATTCGGGGCGCCCTGGGGACAGGCGCGGGAATTGTATCAGAAGGCTGCGGCGCTTTCCGGGATCGCGATCAGGGGGATCGATGTCCACATAGGCTCTCAGATATCCGAACTCGCACCATTCGGGCGCGCCTTCCGCCGCGTCGCCGAACTGGTGCGCGAGTTGCGGGCTGACGGTCATCCGATTGAACGGCTCGACCTTGGCGGCGGTCTCGGCATTCGCTATGGGGGGCCGACAGAGACCGCCGGCGCGCCGCCGCATCCCGATGATTATGCGAAGCTCATCGCGCCCATCGTCGGCCCGCTCGCGCTCCAGCTCATTTTCGAACCAGGCCGCATGATCGTCGGCAATGCGGGCGTTTTGGTCTCCCGCGTCCTTTATGTGAAGCATGGCGAGAAACGGAACTTCCTCATCGTCGACGCGGCGATGAATGATCTGATCCGGCCGGCGCTTTACGACGCATATCACGCAATTGAACCGATAAGACCCCGCGAGGGCGCAAGGGAAGTCTATGACGTCGTCGGTCCCGTTTGCGAAACCGGCGACCGCTTCGCCGTCGCCCGCCCGCTTTCGCCGATGAAAGCCGGTGATCTGGTCGCCTTCATGTCCGCCGGCGCCTATGGCGCCGTGCAGGCTTCTCAATACAATTCGCGGCCCCTCGTTCCTGAAACGCTGGTCCGAGGCGCCGAGTGCTCGGTTATTCGCCGCAGGCCGACATATGATGAAATGGTCGCCCTCGAGCGCGGCGCGGAGCGGATACGCGCAAAAGGGACGTAATGGTCGACGTCGATCCGAAGACGCGCATTCTGCTCGACATGATGGCGGCGCTCCGCCGGCCTCCCCTGTCGGAAACGACGCCGCAGCAGTTTCGCGACATGCGCGCCAGGAGACGCGAATTGCTCAACCCGCCCGCGCCTCCGATTGGCGTTGTTCGCGACGTGCAGGTCGCCGGCGGCGACGGCGCATTGCGGGCCCGTCTTTATGACGCCGAAGACGGTGCGGCGCGCCCGGCGCTTGTCTATTTTCACGGCGGCGGATTTGTATACGGCGATCTTGAGTCCCATGACGCGCTTTGCCGGCGCCTCGCGCATTATGGGAATGTGAGGGTGATCGCCGTCGATTATCGGCTGGCGCCGGAAAATCCTTTTCCCGCCGCAATCGAGGATGCCGCGGCGGCGTTTGGCGACATCGCAGGCCGCGCGGGGGAATTCGGCGTGGATGCGGGCCGGATCGCCATCGGCGGAGATTCGGCGGGCGCCAACCTCGCGACGGTGACGGCGAGAGGAGCGGCGAGGAAGGACGGCCCGGCGCCGCGGTTTCAATTGCTTTTCTACCCGGTGACGCAGTCGGTCGGCTCGACGCCTTCACGCGAAAAATTCGCGGAAGGCTATTTCCTGACCCGGGAAACGATGGACTGGTTTGACGGCCATTATCTGCCGCCGGGGACCGATCGCAGGGATGAGCGCGTATCGCCGCTCCTGACCGCGCCTCCCGCCGGACTTGCGCCTGCGCTGGTTATCACCGCCGGATTCGATCCCCTCAAAGACGAGGGCCGCGACTATGCGCGCCAGATGGAAGACGCAGGCGTCGCCTGCCGCTATGTGGATTACCCGGACCAGATTCACGGATTCGTTTCCTTCACTGCGTTTTCAACCGTCGCTGAACAGGCGATCGCCGACGCTGCGCGCTCGGTCAGGGAGGCGCTCGGCTAGACGCCGAGCGCAATCCGGAAATTGTTGAGAACGATGAAGCCGTTCACCCAGACCGCCAGGGTGAATATCATCAGAACGAGGCGGTGCGGAAACCACAGCACCATCCCGGAAATCACGATTTGAAGAAAGAGTTTGGCTGCGATCCACGCAAGGCCGTAATTGTCCATGATGGCGCGCATCAGCGGATTTGCTTCTTCGGCGACGCCCAGTTCGATGGCGGCGATCGTCGAGACGATATCAAAAACGCCGACCAGATTGTAAGCCGCCACCGCAGCGAAGGCAATCGCGATGTTCCAGCGGCCGGCGCGCGCGGCGGCCGCGTCGCCCGACAAAGCTGACCGGCGCTTCCTTGAAAAGAAAATCAGAGCCAAAGCCGCCGCCTTATGATTAACCCTCACGCAAACCCGTGCGATCAATGGTCCCAATTTAAAGCCGACCCGCAAAAGGCTTCATCGACGAGGGCGGCGCTGGGCGCTATCGTGCAAGAAGCATGTCGGTCAGAATGACGCAAGGCGGTTCAGATTCCGAGCGCAACCGGGAGGAGGCGGCGCCGCGGCGCTCGGCGCTCCTCGCGCGCTGCGTCATTTTCATCGAGCGGTTTTCGCCGATTTTTGTGGTTTCGGCCGGCCCGGTCTTGCTGATTGCGATTTTCAGCCTTTTTGAAGTCTGGGCGCTCACGCCGCAATGGGCGCACGCGATCGCGGTGCTGGCGGCGCTCATTCTCACCGCGCTGATCGCGTATCCGCGTTGGCGGCCGGGCATTTTTCCCCAAAGAGGGGAAGCGCTCGCGCGGCTCGAATTGGACGGCGGCGTCCGGCACGATGCTCTTCGCGCGCTTGAAGACTCGCCCGCGTCCGGCGCCGGTCCGCTTTGGGACGCGCATCTTGCCGACATGCGCCTGCGCGCCGCCACAGCGCGCCTCGGATGGCCGCGACCGACAGCCAACGAGGTCGATCCCAACGGGCTTCGGTATGCGGCGCTCGCATTGCTTGCGGCGGGCCTCGTCGATGCGGGAACGGAAGCGCCTTTCCGCCTCGCCAGCGGTTTTGTCCCAGCCGATCCGCGCGCAAATGAGGCCGGATTCGCCGATGTCTGGATCGAACCCCCGGCTTACACCGGAAAGGCGCCGATCTATCTTCTGCGCGGAGACGACATTCTGGCCGGGCGGCGCAAACCAGTGTCGGCGCCCGAAGGGTCAATCGTCCATGCGCAAATCAACGCACGCAGCGCCGCGCGCCTGCTGTTCAGATCGGATCAAGGGACTCACAAGGGCGAACGCAGCGGGCCAGTGAAATCGCTGAGATTCACTTTGAAGATCGGCGCGAGCGGCGACGTCATCCTGAAGGCCGGCGGCCGAACCGGCCGCTGGCCGGTGGATGTGATCGAGGATCGCGCGCCGACCGCCGAGTTCATCGAAACGCCCGCGGCTGATCAGAACAGCCGTCTGAAATTAACCGTGAAGTTCGACGACGACTACGGCGTCGCGGGCGCGACCCTGCGCCTGCGCCTTTCCCCGGACCAGGAACGTCCGCTCGACGCCCCTTCCTTCTCCTCAACAGCGCTCGACGAAAGCCGGGACCTTGAAATCGACGGCGCCGCCGGACCTTCGGGCGCGCGCAGTTTCAACCTCGACCTGCAAGCCGAACCATGGGCGGGACTGAAAGTCTTCGCGGCCGTTATCGCGAGAGATTCTGCGGGGAAAACCGGTGAGACGCCGCCGGTTGAAATCACGCTCCCTAAAAAAGCGTTCTTTAATCCGCTCGCAAAAGCGGTGCTCGAGCAACGGCAGACGCTGGCTGTTGCGCCAAACGAATGGCGCCGCGCGGAATGGGCGTTCAGCGGGATGACGCTCGGACCCGAATTCTTTTTCGAAAGCACCAGCGATTACTTGCTCCTTCGCACCGCCATGTGGCGCATCAGCAAGGAGGCGGGCGGCGACTACAAGGACGCCGTTGACGATTTCTGGCCGCTTGCCTTGCAACTCGAAGATGAAGCGCTTGAACTCGCGCGGCGGCGCCTGGATGCAGCCAGGGACGCCCTGAGAAACGCCCTTGAGGCCGGCGCGTCGGATTCCGAAATTGAGCGGCTGACCGAAGAGATGCGCGCCGCCCTGCAGCAATATCTTCAGGCGCTTGCGCAATCCGGTCAGCAGACGGCGGACGAGGCGGCGCCGGCCGACGAAATTGTCAATTCAGCCGATCTTGAGTCAATGCTCGATTCCATTCGCGACCTCGCGAAATCGGGCGCCGGCGGCGCGGCGCGCCAGGCGCTGTCGGAGCTGGAGAACCTGCTGAACAATTTGCGGATGTCCAACCTCGGTCAATCGCGTTCGGGACAGGGCGGTTCCGGATCGCCTGGCGAGTCCGGCGGCGTCGCCAGCCAGGCCGGCGATCTCATCGGCCGGCAACGCGAGCTTGCTGACAAATCCTATGAGCGAGGACAAAAGCGCGGCGCGAGCGGCGATGATCTCGGCGATGAACAAGGAGGCCTCGCCGGAGAGCTTTCAGAATTAATGAAGGCCCTTGAAGGCGCAGCCGAGGCGTCTGACCCTGACGGAAAGGCCGCCCTTGCGCTCGGGCAGGCGCTCGCCGCCATGAGGCGTTCGCAAGAAGCTCTCACCGGCGAGGAGTTTGAGAGCGCCAACGAAGCCA
>CALKYG010000449.1 GCA_938003575.1 uncultured Alphaproteobacteria bacterium | reverse complement strand
CAAATCGGCGGCGGCGACCATTGCGATCATCGTGACGAAATAGACGGCGACATAGACGAAAACATCGAGGAGCTTCATCACCGTCTCGCGCACGGCGAGCGCTGTCTGCATCACTTTCGTCGCGACACGGCCTGCGAATTCGTTTGAATAGAACGACATCGACTGGCCGAGCAGAAGACGATGCATGCGCCACCTTGCGCTCATCGGCAGGTTTCCGAGAAGGACTTGATGCACAATGACCGAATGAAGCAGCGTCGCGACAGGCAGGCCGACGAGCACGAGCGAGCCCATCACCGCCAGCCGGCCGCCCTCTCTTGCAAGAAAGCCGTCCTGATCCGATGACGAGAGCCAGTCGACGACGTCTCCGAGAAACGCGAACAAGAAAACCTCGCCGACCGCAATCGACACGGTCAGCGCCGTCACCGCCGCCAGCCAGCCCCGGGCGTCCTTGACGAAATGCCAGCAGAATTTGACGAGCCCTTTCGGCGGCGCGCCGAGGCGCGTTTCCGGAAAGGGATCAAGGCGGCGCTCGAAGAAGGTGAACATCGGGCGGGTTTGGCACGCCGCCCGCCGCACCGCAATTCAGAAATTCCCGCGGAGCCGATAGGTCAGTTAGATCCAGCGCCTGGTGCGCGCACGGATATAACGGATCGTGCCGGTCTTGGATCGCATGACGACGGTATGCGTCGTAACATGCGAGGGTTCCCATTTCACGCCGTCCAGCATCGTTCCGTTGGTGACCCCGGTCGCCGCGAAAAAGACGTCGCCGCCGCAAAGGTCCATGAGACCGTATTTCCGGTTCAAGTCCGTAATGCCCGTGCGCGCAGCGCGCGCTTTTTCGTCGTCGTTGCGGAAAACCAGGCGGCCCTGCATCTGGCCGCCGACGCAGCGAAGCGCCGCAGCCGCGAGCACTCCCTCCGGCGCCCCGCCCTGCCCGAGATAAAGGTCTATGCCGGTTGCGGGATCAGTCGTGTGGAAGACACCGGCGACATCGCCGTCGGGAATAAGGATGATCCGCGACCCCATCCGGCGGGCGCCTTCGATGATGTGCTTGTGGCGGTCGCGGTCGAGAACGCAGAGCGTAATGTCGTCCGGCTTGACTCGTTTGGCCTTGGCGAGTTCCCGGATATTCTCCTCTACGGATGCGTCAAGGTCGACGACCCCGTCCGGATAGCCCGGCCCGACGGCGATCTTGTCCATATATGTGTCGGGCGCATGCAGCATCGTTCCAGCGGTCGCCATGGCGACGACGGCGAGGGCGTTCCCCATCCCTTTCGCCGTCAGGTCGGTGCCTTCAAGCGGATCGAGCGCAATGTCGACCTTCGGTCCCTTTTTCGTGCCGACCTTTTCACCAATATACAGCATCGGCGCTTCGTCGCGCTCGCCTTCGCCGATGACGACTGTGCCGTCGATCTCAAGGCGGTTGAGCGCGTCGCGGAGCGCCGCGACCGCGGCCTGATCGGCGCCGTTCTTGTCGCCGCGGCCGATCATCTTCGACGCAGAGACCGCCGCCGCTTCGGTGCAGCGGCCGATCTCCATCGTCAGCACACGGTCAAGAAATTCTGCGTCAGCCATCAAAGCCCCCATAAAGTGCGGCAGGAAATCGAGCGCCGGGGTAGCATAGTCCTCGTAAAAGGCCAGCGCCGAAACTGAAAAAAAGCCGCGCCCGGTGCGTTTTCCGTCTCCGGCCCTCGGCGCCGGCCCCGAACAAGGGAGCGCAGTCCCGATCAGTTCAGTTCGAGGAACAGCCAGCCCACATAAACGGCCTCCCAAAGGACGGCGAACGCCGCAAGGCCGATATGGAACCGCGAATCTTTCCAGACCGCGCCGCCGGCGGCGGCGAGGAAGAAGGCGCTTTGCATCAAGACATCGGCAGCGTTTGACACGCGGCCCAATAAAACGACGGGGCGCAGCAGGCTCACTGCTATCAGCAACATGATCGCGACGAAAAACATCGGCGCCTGTCTGAAATACGCGCTCTTCAGGTCGATCTCCTCACCCCGCTCTATTTCAGGCGTCATGAGTTCGACCATGACGTAAAGCAGGACCGGATGCAGCAGCACCACGACGAAGGCGAGGATCGTCCATTCGTCGTATTTGCGCAGGCTGAACAACGTCCACCAGCTCTGAACGATCACCATGAACAAGATCGCCATCCAGATGAGCGCGGGCGCATAGGGCTTGACGCGCTCGCTCGCCTTCAGGAGCCGGCCGGCCCCTGTCAGAAGCTGGGTCAGCGCGAGCCCAAGCACGATGGAGAGAAGAACCGAGAGATATCCGAATGCGTCCATGCTCCGGGAGAATGCTGCGAGTCATTTCCTTCCGCCAGCGTATCAATCGGGCGGCGGATCAGCAGGGCCGGTGAAATCCCCGCCGTC
Organism: uncultured Alphaproteobacteria bacterium; assembly: GCA_938003575.1. Classification (GTDB taxonomy): domain Bacteria; phylum Pseudomonadota; class Alphaproteobacteria; order Caulobacterales; family Parvularculaceae; genus Amphiplicatus. The sequence goes on along the minus strand of CALKYG010000449.1, from coordinate 3,548 downwards.
GCGCAAAAAAGGCCGATTCCCTGAGACCCGAAAATCCAGTCGCGCCGCAGGGGGTTCGCCATCCACTTATCCTCTGGGCGATCGGCATCGGCTTCGTCGGACTGGTCATCGCCGCGGGAGTCTTTGATCGGTGACTAGCAGCGCGCCGCAGCGCTTTCACGTGGCGGCGCATGCATGCGGCGGCGGCGCCGGATTTGAATCGCACAGGGTCCGGTTTCGTCGGGCGAACATTTTTTTCAGGTTCCGCGCCGCCTGTCTGATCCGCTGCTCGTTTTCGACCAGGCCGATGCGCACGAACCCCTCGCCGTGCTCGCCGAAACCGAGGCCCGGCGCGACGGCGACATCGGCCTCCTCCATCAGCATCTTTGCGAATCCAACTGAGCCGAGCGCCTTGTAATCGTCCGGGATCGGCGTCCACGCAAACATGGAAGCCGGCGGCGGCGGCATGGTCCAGCCGACCTTTGAAAAGCTTTCGACAAGCGCGTCGCGCCGCCCCCTGTAGATCGCGCGAATCTCTTCGACGCAGTCCTGCGGGCCGTCGAGCGCGGCCGACGCCGCAACCTGTATCGGCGTATAGGCGCCGTAGTCGAGATAGGACTTGACGCGCGCCAGCGCCGCGATCAGGCGCGGATTGCCGACCGCCATGCCGACGCGAAAGCCCGCCATCGCGTATGTCTTCGACAGCGAGTTCACTTCAACAGCAATATCCTTGGCGCCCGGAACCGCCAGGATCGACGGCGGCGGGACGTCGCCGAAATAGATCTCCGAGTATGCAAGGTCTGAAAGAATCCAGATGTCGTGTTTCTTCGCGAAAGCGACGGCGTCCTTGTAGAAATCGAGATCGACAATCTGCGCCGTCGGATTGGACGGATAGTTGAGCACCATCGCGGTCGGCTTCGGCGTCAAATGAGCGATCGCGCGGCCCATGCCGGAAAGATAGGCCTCTGGCGAGGGCGCCGGCACGGCGCGGATGACGCCGCCAGCAATGATGAACCCGTAAGCGTGGATGGGATAGGCCGGATCAGGCGCAAGAATGACGTCTCCCGGCGCCGTAATCGCCTGCGCAAGGTTCGCAAAGCCTTCTTTGGAGCCGAGCGTTGCGATGACTTCTGTCGCCGGATCGAGCTTGACCTGAAAACGCCGGTCGTAATAGCGCGCAATCGAACGTCTGAGACCCGGAACGCCCTTTGACGCCGAATAGCGGTTGGTGCGCGGCTTCTTCGCCGTCTCCATCAGCTTCTCGATTATATGAGGCGGCGTCTCCATGTCGGGATTGCCCATCCCGAAATCGATGACGTCGCGGCCCGCCGCGCGAAGTCGCGCCTTCAGCGCATTCACTTCTTCAAAGACGTAAGGCGGCAAGCGCTTGATGCGGTAGAATTCTTCGGGTGACGGCATAAGTGTCGTTTTTATTCTTCGACCGGTTCCGTTTCGCGCGGAGCAAGACCCCGCTCACGCCGTGCGACGGCGTCGTCCTTTGCGACCGCATCGGCGAGCGCGTCCCGCATTTCATTCAGGTCGTCGGCCCGTTCGGCTTGCGCGAGGTCCCGGTCGCTCTCAACCGCCGCATTCAGGATGTCACGCTTGAGCAGCAGCTCGCCGATCATCGCATCCCGCTCCGGCTTGGCGATGCCCTCCGGAAGTTTTGTCGGCTGCTCGGCGAGTTCCGGAAAACCGCCGCCGGGTGCGTTCTTCTGCGCCTCGATCCGCTCGACGATGGCGGGATTGGGCGGCTGGTCCTTGGCGAGATCCTCATATTTGAGAATGCCAGGCGGCGCAAACCGCTTCAGGCCGCCGGAGCAGCCCGCGGCCGCCAGCAAGGCGGCGATGAGAAGATAAGATTTTGCACCCACGGATGGGCCACCCTATAAGTCAGACGAGGCCACCTAAACGCGAACCGACCTGATGACGCAAGCCGATCAATCGACCAAAACGCCGAAATCCCGCAGCCGCAAGCCCGCCGGGGAGATGAAATCCGCGCAAGCCGCCGCCGACGGCGCCGCCGGGGACAAAAGCCTGTTTGAGGATTTCGACGCGCTTTCGAGCTATCTGGCCGACGTCACCGGCAAGAGCCAGGAAGTGGTCCGGGAGTTCTTCGCCGCCCACGCCGACAAACCCGTGAAGGTCGCGACCGGCAAAACGTCCGTGGATCCTCTCAATGTCGGGGAATCCTTCAATGAAATGCTGGGGGCTCTCGCGGCCGACCCCGGCACGGTGATGCAGCGCCAGTTCAACCTGTGGGGCGACTACGCCAAGCTGATGGCGTCGGCCGGACGCCGCTTCGCCGGCGAGGACGTTCGTCCGGCGATCGAGCCGGAACCCGGCGACAAGCGTTTCACGCATCCGGCTTGGCGCGAAAATCCGATGCTTGATTTCATCAAGCAGTCCTACCTCACTTACGCCAAATGGCTCAAAAAGACCGTGCACGAGCTCGAGGGCATGGACGAGCACGACAAGAAAAAGGCCGAATTCTACACGCAGCAGTTTCTGGACGCGATTGCGCCGACAAACTTCCCGGCGCTGAACCCCGAAGTTATCGAAACGACGATCGAGACCAAGGGCGAGAATATTCTCAAGGGAACCAAGAATCTCATTGAAGACCTCGCGCGCGGCGACGGCTCTCTCGCCATCCGTCAGGCGGATCTCGATTATTTCAAGATCGGGGTGAATATCGCGACGACCCCCGGCAAAGTCGTCTACCAGAATGAGATCATGCAGCTTATCCAGTATGATCCTGCGACTGAAGAAGTCGCGAAGCGGCCGCTGCTGATCTTTCCGCCGTGGATCAACAAATTCTACATCCTCGACCTGCAGCCGGCGAACTCCTTCATCCGCTGGATGGTCGAACAGGGACGCACGGTGTTTGTCGTTTCATGGGTGAACCCCGGCCCCGAATTGAGACACAAGACCTTTGAGGACTACATCAAGCAAGGTTGCTTCGAGGCGCTCGACGCCGTCAGCAAAGCGACCGGCGAAGACGAGGTTGACGCCATCGGCTATTGCATCGGCGGAACCATGCTGGCGACGGCGCTCGCCCTGATGGCGAAGCGCGGCGACCGCCGCATCCGCTCGGCGACGTTTTTCACGGCGCAAGCCGATTTCAAGGAGTCGGGCGATTTGCTCCTTTTTGTCGACGACGAGCAGCTGGACGCCATTGAGAAACAGATGGACGCTGCCGGCGGCGTTCTCGAAGGGCGCGCCATGGCGACCACCTTCAACATGCTGCGCTCGAACGATCTCATCTGGTCGTTCGTCATTGACAACTACATGAAGGGAAAGGACCCGGCGAAATTCGACCTGCTCTACTGGAATTCCGATGCGACGCGCATGCCGAAGAACGTGCATCTTTTCTATCTGCGCGAATTTTATCAGCGCAATCGCCTCGCCAAGGGCGAAATGGTGATTGACGGCGAGAAGCTCGATCTCGGCGAAGTCGATATTCCGATCTTCATGCAAGCGGGCGAGACCGACCATATAGCGCCGCACAATTCCGTCTTCAGAACCGCTCGGCTGTTCGCGTCGAAGGGCCGTTCCGACGTCACCTACAT
>CALKYG010000448.1 GCA_938003575.1 uncultured Alphaproteobacteria bacterium | reverse complement strand
CGGCTTATCTCGTTTGCGCGGCAAGCGCGGCGTTTGCAGCGATCGGGTCAATGCGGGGTTCGCGGCGGTGGCGGTGGGCTGCGTTCGGCGCCTTTTATTTCACGGCTCCATCGGTCGCGCTCATCTGGCTGAGGGAGACTGCGGACAACGGCCGCGGCTTTCTCCTTCTCCTCTTTGCCATTGTCTGGTCGGCGGATACGGGCGGCTACATCGCCGGACGTATTGTCGGCGGTCCGAAATTGTCGCCGAAGATTTCGCCGGCGAAAACCTGGGCTGGGGCTGCCGGAGGCCTTCTCCTCGGCGGAATCGCAGCAGCGATCGGCGCGCCGTTTCTGCTTGGGGAAGCGGCAACTTTCAGCCACATCGCCATGGGCGCCGGTCTCGGTCTGGCCTCAATCGCCGGTGACATGGCGGAATCGGCCTTTAAAAGGCGCTTCGGAATCAAGGACATGAGCGGATTTATTCCGGGGCATGGCGGAGTGCTTGACCGGCTTGACGGGATGATTTTTGCAACAGCAGCGGTGACGGCGGCGCTTTACGGTCATATTCTCGCCGGCGGGCTTAAGGGGTAGGGGCAGAACAAATGAACGGCAATCGCCGTCGCGTAACCGTATTGGGTTCAACCGGCTCCGTCGGCGTGAATACGCTTGACCTGATCGGCTTTGCGAATGAACGGGGCGACGCTTCCGTCGAAGTCGAAGCGCTGACCGCGAACTCGAATGTCGTATTGCTTGCCGAACAGGCGCTCAAATTCCGTCCCCGGTTCGTCGCGATCGGCGATGTCTCCAAAAAAGCGGCGCTTGAAACGCTGCTCGCCGGAACCGGAATCGAGATAGGCGCGGGAAGCGGCGCGATCGAGGAAGCGGGCGCGCGCGACGCCGACTGGGTGATGGCTGCGATCGTCGGCGCCGCTGGTTTGAAGCCGACTTTGAACGCGGCGGCTCGCGGGGCGGCTATCGCGCTCGCGAACAAGGAATGCCTCGTTTGCGCCGGGGATGTCGTTATGGAGGCGGTTCGCCAGTCGGGCGGCGCGCTTCTGCCGGTCGATTCCGAGCATAATGCGATTTTCCAGGTGTTTGATTTTGAGCGGCCGCACCGGATTTCCCGCCTGATCCTGACAGCATCCGGCGGCCCATTCCGCACATGGACGAAAACCGAAATGGCGTCGGCGACGCCGGCGCAGGCGGTCGCCCATCCGAACTGGTCTATGGGCGCCAAGATTTCAGTCGACTCGGCGACTATGATGAACAAGGGTCTCGAGTTGATCGAAGCCTCGCACATCTTCCCGGTTCCGCACGAGAAGATCGAAATTCTTGTCCATCCGCAATCTGTCATTCACTCGATGGTTGAATATGTCGACGGCTCAGTGCTTGCGCAGCTCGGAACGCCGGATATGCGCATTCCGATCGCCTCGACTTTCGCCTGGCCGGACAGGACGCCGACTCCCTCGGCGCGCCTCGATTTCGCTGCGGTCAGGCAGTTGACTTTCGAGACGCCGGACCTTCATCGATTTCCCTCGCTTCGCCTCGCGCGCGAAGCAGTCGAACGGGGCGGCGTCTATCCCGCTGCGCTCAACGCGGCCAATGAAGCGGCCGTTGCGGCGTTTCTCGCGGGCGGCCTCAAATTTCTGGACATTGCGGGCGTCGCTGAGCACGTTCTTGACGAGTTTGGCCGGCGCAACGGGCCCGCGAAGGTTTCAAGCCTCGAAGAAGCGATTGATGCGGACCAGGAAGCGCGCCGCGTCGCCGATCGGGCTATCGCTGCCAGGGCGGCCGCATGAGGGGGCGGACGTTCATGCGAATTGGAAAGGACAAGCGGGATTGATGTCGCTCTCCGGGTTTTCGATTGACGCCTTGCTGACGCTGCCGATTACGCTCGTCGCTTTTATCATCCTCCTCTGCATCATCGTGTTCTTTCACGAATATGGACATTTTTCCGTCGCACGCATGTTGGGCGTCAGAGTTGATGTCTTCTCGATTGGATTTGGCAGGACGTTGGTGAAATGGCGCGACCAGCGCGGGACCGAGTGGCGGATCGCCATGTTGCCGCTCGGCGGCTATGTGAAGTTTTTCGGCGACGCGAGTCCCGCTTCGAATGCGGGCGCGGACGTTGAAGCCTCACGCAACGAAGACCACCCGGCGACGACCCAGTTTCCACGGCCCGGTCACGAACACGAGGTCGGCCGCGGCATGAGCGCGGAAGAACGCGCGGTCTGCTTCCATTTCAAGCCGGTATGGGCGCGTGCGATGATCGTTGCGGCCGGGCCGGTCGCCAATTTCATCTTGGCGGTCGCAATCTTCGCCGGTTTGTTGATGACTTTCGGTCAGATAGTCGGCGAGCCGAAAGTCGGCCAGGTGCAGGCGGATTCGGCGGCTGCAGAAGCCGGTTTTCAACCGGGAGACGTGGTGCTCTCCGCAAACGGGAGGAAAATCGAGACCTTTTCGGACCTCTCAGTCGTCATTCGCCTTAGCAGCGGCGAGCCTCTGAAATTCGAAGTCGACCGCGCCGGCGACATCGTCATCATCGAGGCGACTCCGCGCCGGCAGGTCATTCAGGACGCCTTCGGCAATGATGCGGAGATGGGCGTGCTGGGCGTCGTCGGCGACGAAAACGCTTTCCATTTCAAACGGTATGGGCCCGTAGACGCCCTAAGGGGTGCGGTTAACCAAGTCTGGCAAATCATTCATTCTACAGGAAAATTTCTTGGGCGGCTGATCCGCGGCAAGGAAGATGCGAAACA
>CALKYG010000447.1 GCA_938003575.1 uncultured Alphaproteobacteria bacterium | reverse complement strand
AGATAGGCGCCGGCTCTTCCCAGCAGGATCATCCTTGCGAACAACGCGGCGTCGACAAGAAGGCGCAGCGGCGACAGGCCCCAGAACAGGAGGCCCGGCAGATTCTTGCGCGCTATCCAGATCCGGTTCCTGTGCCCGTGATAGACGGAAAAATCGCTGTGCCGGCCAGTAACGCCCGATCCTTCATGCAGCACGCGCGCGGCGTTGAGCTGGACCGCCCGGCCGCCGGAAAGGCGCAGCCGGAAACCGAGATCGACATCTTCTCCATAGCAGAAAAAACGCTCGTCAAACCCGCCAAGCGACTCGAATGCGGATTTGCGATACATCGCCGCCGCAGCACAGGGCGAGAAACATTCGGCGTCCTCAGGCAGCAGCGCCGAGGGCCAGCCGAAATGCCCGCGATAGGCGACGCCGAACGCATGATAGACATCGCCGGCGCCGTCGATCCTGGACGGCGAGGCCGCATCGAACTGGGCGCTGCCGAATGCATCCGCCATCGGATAGCGCGCTGTCGCCGCGCAAAGCCGGTCGAGCCAGTCCGCCTGCGGATAGGCGTCCGGATTGAGGAAGGCGAGCCAATCGCCCGCCGCGATTTTCGCCGCGCGATTGTTCGCCGCGGCGAAGCCGAGATTATTCGGCGATCTGACGAAACGCGCGGACGCGCCGTCAGCGCGAGCGATCGAGTCGTCCGAGGAACCGTTGTCGAAAACGATGGTCTCGAAATTACGAAAGGTCTGCCGGGAAAGCGCTGCAAGGCACCGCGCGAGCCGGTCGCCGGAATTGAAATTGACGATAATCACAGAGATCATGGCGCGGCGTGTTCTTTCCCGTCAGGCGAGGTCGGGCGCGACCCGGCGTACAGGAGGCGCCGGACGAGCTCAAGCGTCGGCCGCCGGCGAACCCGATATGCCGGGACCGGTTCCCTTCCCGGGGCGGCCGCTATAGAAGGTCCGCCCGAAACGAAGTTGCCGGCGGCGCCATGACCTTTAAATCCGATTTCCTGCGCATTCTGGACGAGCGCGGATTCATCCATCAGGGCACCAACCTTGAAGGACTCGATGTGGCGCTGAAGTCCGGCGTCGTCACCGGCTATATCGGCTTTGACGCCACGGCGCGTTCGCTGCACGCGGGAAGCCTTGTGCAGATCATGTTGCTCTACTGGCTGCAAGCGACCGGCCACAAGCCGATTGCGCTGATGGGCGGCGGCACGACCAAGGTCGGCGATCCGACCGGCAGGGACCAGCAGCGCGCGCTGCTGTCGGACGCGGACATCGCCGCGAATATTGACGGGATAAAGGGCGTCTTTCAGAAATTCCTGAAATTCGGGCCAGCCCCGACCGACGCGATCATGGTCAACAACGACGACTGGCTTTCAAAGCTCGGCTATGTCGAATTCCTGCGCGATTACGGCACAGCGTTCACGATCAACCGTATGCTGACGTTTGACAGCGTCAAACTGCGCCTTGAGCGTGAGAGCCCGATGACATTTCTCGAATTCAACTACATGCTCATGCAGGCTTACGACTTCCTAGAGCTTCACCGTCAATACGGCTGCGCGCTTCAGATGGGCGGGTCCGATCAATGGGGAAATATCGTCAACGGCGTCGAGCTTTGCCGCCGCAAGGACGGAGCGGAGGTTTTCGGCCTGACGACGCCGCTTTTGACGACAGCTTCGGGCGGAAAAATGGGCAAAACCCAACAGGGCGCCGTCTGGCTCAACGCCGACATGCTGTCTCCGTATGATTACTGGCAGTACTGGCGGAACGCGGAGGACGCCGATGTCGGCATGATGCTCGCGCGGTTCACGAGACTGCCGATGGATGAAGTGCGCCGGCTTGCGTCCCTTGGCGGCGCCGAGATCAATGAGGCGAAGAAGGTGCTCGCGACCGAAGCGACCGCCTGGCTTCATGGACGGGCGGCGGCGGACGAGGCGGCGGAAACGGCGCGCCGCACGTTCGAAGACGGCGCTGCGGCCGAAGGCCTTCCGACAATCGAGTTGACCGGGCGGGAAATCGCAGCCGGCGTTCCGCTGCTCGACGCGTTCCTGAGGGCCGGCCTGATCGAATCGAAGGGCGAAGGGCGCCGCCATATCAAGGCGGGCGCGCTGAAGGTCAATGATGCACCGTGTACAGAGGAACGCGCGCTCGTTCACGCGGACGTCAGGGACGGCGCGATCAAGCTATCCGTCGGCAAGAAAAAACACGCGCTCGCGCGCGTCAGTTAGGCTTGCCGCCCTCGCGCGCCTCCGGCGGTCCCTCGCCTTCCTCCGCGCGCCCCTCAAACATCCGGCGGAAGACGCCGGGTGTTAAAGCGGACAAGGGGTTGACCGTGACGCGCGGTTCCGAGGCCGGTCCCGCCACGTCATAGGTGAGCGCGAGGAGCCCTTCTCCCTTGCGATTGACGAAGAGGTCGCCGATCACCGGCGTCTTGCCGAGCAGCGAGTTGAAGCCGTAAGCGGGCGCGACCGCGCCGCTGATCTCGATCAGCCGGTCGCCGTCCAGACCGAACGCTCCTTGCGCGGTGATTCCGACGGACGGGCCGGTCGCACGCGCTTCGGAAACCCGGATTTCGCCGTTCGCGACGGTGAAGCGCGCCATCGCGTTCTTCAGTTCAATGCCTTCGCCGTTCATCAGATCGGCAAGGCCGGTGAGCGATCCCGCTGAAAAAATCTTGGCGAGCAGCGGCGCCCCGACGACGCGAAGGTCATGCGCTTCCATCGCTCCCTCGCGCGGCGCGCCCGCTCTATCCGTTCCCAGTGAGAAATCGAGCCAGCCGGCGCCGCCTCTGACCGATGAAATGCCGAAAATGCCCGCAAGCATCGCGCCGACATTGTCGGATTTCGCTTCAATCAGCTGGGCGTCCGCTTCCCCGTTCTTCAAAGCGACCGACAGGCGCTTTCCGTCCGAACCGACTGCAGAAAAATCTAGGCGATCCAGACGATCTTGCCCCTGTCTGAAATCAAGCGCTGCGTCATGAAAAACGGCGCCGCCTCGCATCGTCACCAAGTCTATCTCTGCATCAAGCTCAAATGCCGTCTTTGCGCCGCCCGGTCCAAATCCGTCATTCAGGAGGTTGCGAATGATCTCGGACGCATTCAGCCTTTCACCCCTGACGGAGACAGCAAGCGCGCCTTCAGCCTGCCGCTTCCCGGAGATCGAAAGATCAATCTCTTCACCGAGCCTTAATGCAGGAAGCCTGAACTCTTCGATTGCGCCGGACGATGTGAACCGTCCGTCTCCCGAAATCATTACATCGGCGCCAGCGATGTTGAATTCGTCAATCCTCGCTCCGGCATCTTCAAATCTCACCTTTACGGTTCCTTTGGCGGGAGTTCCAGCGGGTTTGATCCACTCAAGAACTTCCGAGAAGACCGCAGCGCCGGTGAGGTCTGCGTCAATTTCAAGAAATCGGATCGCGTCAATTCCGCCAAGCGCCCTCGCCGAAAAAGGAATCTCACCCCTGACAAATTGCCGAGTGGGAATCCGGAAGATATCCGCAGTCGCGGCGCTCGCAACGCCGTCAACCAGAATTTCCGTCTTGTCGCCCTGACCTTTGAAGCGTTGGCGCCATTCAATGTTGACCGGCGCATCGCCGAGGGCCCCGCGGCCCTTGATCAGCATCTGCTCCGCCGACAGCTCAAGATTGCCCGCCGCTTTCGATAGCGTCGCATCGCCCACGATTTCTTCAACGTCCAAGTTCTGGAAACCGGCGGTCGCCTTGTAGCGATACGAATCCGGAGGCGCTTCGCGCAAATTGGGCCGCATTATCTCGACCTGCGCAACGACCGGGCCCTTGAACTGCTCCGGCCGGAAATTCGATCCGGCCAATACGGAAAGCGGCTTTTCATCGAGAATTTTGAGAATCTCGCCGGCATCGCCGGACACGTCAAACCGGAATACGGCCGGTTCGCCTTTCGGTTCCAGAACCGGAATCTCGACACTGCCTTTCGATATCCGAGCACGGCCGGCCCTCGCAGCATGCGCGGAGAAGGCGAAACTGTTGCCTTTGAGAATTCCCCTTCCTGACACGTCTGTCAGCGGCGTCATTCCCGGAGCATACACCACTACGGCGTCCTCCGCGACGAACGATATGGAAATTGCGTCATCTGAAACGACGCCGTCGTCGCCAATCGCTTCATTGTCGAAATCGACCTTTGCAGCGATGCCGCTCAACTTTGCTTTCAGCAACCTGGTTGCAATGAAATCGCGGGCGCCGATCGCAAGGTTTTTGGGCCACAGCTTGAGTAAAGTCTCGGGAGCCAGCTCGCCGTCCAATGCGATCTCGGCGGAAACCGACGGCGTTTCATCAGACTTGGCCTGGTATGTTCCCTTCGCCTTGACTGCAACACCTGAAACGTCTCCGGTCAGGCTGTCAATCGACAGATTCTTGTTCATGACCTCATAGCGGCCATCGACCGCTCCATCTTCGATATCCACGGGAGCTTCGAAAAGTTGGCCGATTGAGACCTCGACTCTCTTGCTGTTGAGCGTAAACGCAATCTCGTCAACCCCTTTGCCGCCTGCCGGCGCTATCAAAGCCGCCTCGCCGGACAGCGAGCCTCGCGTCGTGTCTCCGGTCCATTCGAATTTCTCTATGCTGAATGAATTTGAAAGGGGATTGAACGATGCAGCAGCCGTCAGGTCAGTGATCGGCATGCGAAACTTGCCGGCCGCCATGACGCCGTTTCCTGCCCGAAAGCGGATCGTCGATGATTTCACCGCGCCGTCCGCCTCCAATACGATGTCCGCTTCGCCGGATATCGGCGCAGTAAACAAATCCGCATTCTCATTAAAGAATACCGCGACAAGATCGCCGACCGGCGCTTCTGCGAATGCCATTGACGCCTGAATTAGTTCGGTATTGACATCGTAGTCTGCGGCGAACTGAAGGGCGGCGTTATGCTCCCCGATAGAAACCCTCGATTCCAGTCTCGCCGCGTATCCGGTTCCAGTTCTTTCAATCAAAGCCTCGCCGCCATGACCGCGCCAGGTCCGCCCCGAATTCTCGTCCAGAAAAAATATTGAAACATTCGAAAGTGAGGCCAGCTCAAACGCATTCCGAAAATACGCGCCGCCTGTAAGCAGTTGAAAGGTCCGAATACGGCTGCTCGTTCGCCCGCCAAGTTCGAGCTTGAGTTTTCGGTCGCCGCGTCGGACAATTCTTAAGGCGGCGCCTTCGATATGCAGCCGTCTCGGGCCGACTTTGCCGTCTATGAGATCCGCCGGGTAAATATCAAACACGATATGCGGGAGTTTCGCAGTCGCCTCGACTCCCTCGCCGCAGAGATCGACGTCCTGAAGGTCAATTTGATAGCCGCCCTCCGAATCGATCTTTGTGACTGAAATCTTTCCTATTGAACGTATCAACCCGTTGGCGCCGGCCGCGTTCGCAACCAGCCTTACCGCAGGGGCGGACCAGGTGAGATCGGTAGGTCCCGCCTGAACTCGCCATGCGACAAACGCGATCGCCGCAACCACTGCTGCAACGATGATGCCGAGCCCTTCGGCCGTGAGGAACGCATAGCGTGCAATGCGCGATTTCATGCACCCGACCGTGTTGCGCTCATTCGTTGCGTTGGAGCCCTTCCCATCAACGCTTATCGGTAGTGACAATATAACGCGCAATCAAGGACAGACTTTGACGAGACGCGCCGGTCGATGTTTTCTGGTCAAAATCCAGTTCGGAAGTGGAGGCGGGAAGTGGCGACGAAGACCAGGAGCGTAATGGAAGGCGCAAAGGCTCCGGACTTCTCGCTGCCGACCGACCAGGGGGGCGTGATAAATCTCGGCCAATTCAAGGGGAAAATCGTCATTCTCTATTTCTACCCGAAGGACGACACAGCCGGCTGCACGAAGGAGGCCATCGAATTCTCCAATTCTATCAGCGCTTTCGCCAAAATCGATGCCGTCGTCATCGGCGTTTCAAAGGACAGCGTGCAACGGCATCTAAAATTCAGGGAAAAACACAATCTGACGGTCTTGCTCGCGTCCGACGAAACCGGTGAGACAATCGCTGATTACGGCTCTTGGGTGGAAAAGACCCTTTACGGGCGGAAATATATGGGCATTGACCGTTCCACTTTTCTGATCGACAAAACTGGAAAAATCCGCCGGATTTGGCGGAAGGTTCGCGTGCCCGGGCATGTGGAGGAAGTGCTTTCCGCAGCAAGCGGTCTGTCATCAAAGCATTAAAGCGCACTTTTTGCGCAACATTTTCTTTCAGACCCTACTTTGTCGGAGTCACATGGAATGCTCTTTGCGTGGCGCTGCGGCGGAATAGTCCCGAACCGGCGGCAATGCGGAATTCTTTAAAAAGGATGGTTATTTCATCACATAACAGTTGCGAAATGCGGAC
>CALKYG010000446.1 GCA_938003575.1 uncultured Alphaproteobacteria bacterium | reverse complement strand
ACTGACCGAAACGCAGGTCATTGATGCGATTGAAGCCTCAATCGAATTCGTATCTGAGCTCAAAAAAATAGGCGCCTCTTTCGGGATCGATGATTTCGGCGCAGGCTACACCTCTTTCCGCAATCTGAAAGCGCTCGACATCGATATTCTGAAGATCGACGGATCCTTCGTGACCGGCGTTTCCTCGTCGAGGGAGAACCAGCTGTTCGTGCGGACGCTGCTCGACCTTGCCCGCAATTTCGGCATGAAGACAGTCGCTGAATGGGTCGACAATGAAGCTGACGCAATGTTGTTGAAGGGCCTCGGCGTCGACTTTCTGCAGGGCTATCTGATTGGCAAGCCTGAAACAAATCCGGTGTGGCTGCCTGATGGGGCCCCGGATCTCGTTCAATCGTCACAGGCGCGCATTAGCGCCTGATCGCTCAGCGCTCTTTATCAAGCTTTGCCAGCTGATGTTTCAGTTCAGCTAGCTCCTCGCGCAGCTTGTGTATCTCGGCGCTGCTTTCATCGCCTGCGCCGGTCGGCTGCGACCGCTGGCCTTGGTTGTAAAAGCCGCCCATGGGCGTGAACATCTTCATCGCCTGATCAAAAAGCGCCATATTCTGGCGGGCCATTTCTTCAAACATGTGATAGCCGGGCGCAGCGCCGAACGTTTCCCTCATGCGCGAACGCATTTTGTCCTGATTGTTCGCAAATGCATCCATGCTCATTTCGAGATAAGATGGGACGAACGCCTGAAGATTGTCGCCGTAAAACTTGATCAGCTGACGCAGGAATTGGATTGGGAGGAGGTTTTGGCCCTTGTTTTCCTCCTCGAAAATAATCTGCGTCAGCACGGAATGGGTGATTTCCTCATTTGTTTTCGCGTCGTAGACGACGAAATCCTGGCCATTTTTGACCATGTCGGCGAGATAATCGAGCGTAACATAGGAACTCGTCGCAGTGTTATATAAACGCCGGTTCGCATACTTCTTTATGACGACGGGGTCGCCGCCGCGCCCCTTTTTCCCACCGGGCTTGCCTGACATTTCCTGGCCGTCGGTCATCCAAATAGCCTCCCAATTTCGCGCAGCATGAAAAGCCATGTTGCACCGCAGCATTTTTGTGCGCTTGCTAATCCTGCTATAGCATGAAATTGAAAACCGGCTATCCCGCACTCGGACGAGGCTCGGCCTGCTGAGCGCTTTTGTGACCTAACGAACGCCGCGGGTAAACGCTGTCAACACTCAAGGAGGACGGTAATGGGCGTTGTAATCGCATCTGCGGCGCGGACCGCGGTTGGATCTTTTGGCGGCGGTCTATCGACCGTTTCCGCCGTCGAGCTGGGCACGATTGCGATCAGGGCGGCGCTGGAACGTGCAGGCGTCTTGGGCGACGATGTCGGTGAAGTGGTAATGGGGCACGTTCTCACCGCTGGTCAGGGCCAAAACACTGCCCGTCAGGCGTCTATGAGGGCTGGCGTGCCTCAAGGGCGTCCGGCAATGACCATCAATCAGGTTTGCGGTTCCGGGCTTCGGGCTGTCGCTCTCGCCGCCCAGTCTATCATAGCCGGCGACAACAAGATCGTCGTCGCGGGCGGACAGGAAAACATGTCGCTGTCGCCCCATACGCTCTTCCTAAGGACGGGAACCAAGATGGGCGACGTTTCCCAAGTCGACACCATGATAAAGGATGGTCTCTGGGACGTCTTTAATGATTACCATATGGGCCAGACGGCGGAGAACCTCGCGCAAAAATACCAGATCAGTCGTGATGAACAGGACGCCTTTGCCGTTGCTTCGCAGAACAAGGCGGAAGCGGCGAGGAAGGCTGGCAAGTTCAAAGATGAAATCGCGCCCGTCACGATTAAGAGCCGCAAGGGCGATATCGTGTTCGACACTGACGAATATATCCGTGACGGCGTCACGTTAGATTCAGTTTCGGGCCTTCGGCCTGCCTTCGCCAAGGATGGCACGGTCACTGCGGCAAACGCTTCTGGCATCAATGACGGCGCGGCGGCGCTGGTTGTCATGTCGGAAAAAGAGGCAAGCAGCCGAGGGGTGAGGCCGCTGGCGCGCATTGCATCGGCCGCCCATTGCGGCGTCGATCCTGCGATCATGGGAATCGGTCCGGCGCCGGCCTCGCGCCTCGCACTCGAAAAGGCAGGGTGGAGCCTTGCAGAAATTGATCTCATTGAAGCGAACGAGGCCTTCGCTGCCCAGGCGCTCGCCGTCGGCAGGGAGCTCGATTGGGATCCGTCGAAAGTGAACGTCAATGGCGGCGCTATTGCGATCGGGCATCCGATTGGGGCCTCCGGCGCACGAATTCTGACAACGCTGCTCTATGAGATGAAAAGGGGCGGCGCCAAGAAAGGCCTCGCGACCCTCTGCATTGGCGGCGGCATGGGGATCGCAATGTGCGTCGAGCGCTTGTAACGCGCGTATCTATTGATTTCATCAATGTATATCGCCCAAAAGTTTTACGGGTCGAACCTTGCAGATGCTCCCTGTAGTTCCAGTAAGAAGTCCCTTTGTATCCGGCGCCGGCGCTCCGCCGCCTGAGTTGAGTGGACGGAACCGCGTCGTCTGAATGGCAGGCATTTCCTGATCATGCATTCTGCACGGCCGCCGCGACAACGCGGGATTTGTTCTGGGATTGCGCGAGAGACCGAGACAGGCGTCCATCTCAACCAGATCGTAGAATTGGCTGGGTAGGTCAGCCGCGGGGACGCCTTTTGGCGCGTTCCCGAAAGGCGCCCTGCTTGCGATTTTTGCGATATCACAGAATCCATCAGACGCTGCGCCAGATATTGATGATCGAATGCAGCCGAGCTGCCGCACTCGGCCGGGCGCGAGAGTCTTCATTCGTCGCCAGATCGGGAGAGAAGCGAACGGGATCAAAGACAATGCGCTTGATCTCATCAAAGAGCATACCAATGCTGATGCCGATTTCCTCAGGAATGCAGCCGTCAGATCGGCAAAACAGAGGTGCGGCCGCCGATACCGCGCAGATGTCAAGCGTGCAATCGTCAAGGCGCGTGATCGTCTTGGAGCTGATTTCTCCTGGGTCGGCGTCAAGACGCTGCCCCCTAAGGACCGAGGCCACGCGCGCACCATCGTGAAGCGCGGCGGAGTATCGATCGGTCGCTGCAGCGCTTGGGGGAAGCGCCCCCGGCCCACGCGGACCTCACGGTGCGGCCTTTTTCGCCGGGGGAACTATATGCGGCGCCATGCATGGCGAGATCCGCCTCACCGTCCCGTTGTTCAGTCAATAATTGCAACGAATATCGGATCACGCTTTCAATTGCTCCGGGGCCTCGCTTACCGTCAAACTCAAGGCTAGTATGAACTAACGCCGCAACGATCGGCGCAACAACTTCGAGATTGGGAGAGAATGCCATGACCCTACGTAAGGCGATTGTTACCGGCGGCACACGCGGCATCGGCCAGGCGATATCGCTGGCCCTCAAGGAAGCGGGCTGCAAGGTCGCGGCTACCTATGCCGGCAATGACGAAGCCGCAAAGAAGTTTATGGAAAGCACTGGCATCAATGTCTTCAAATGGGACGTCGGCGACTACGAGGCGTGCAAGGCGGGAGTCGCAGAAATTGAAAAGCTCCATGGTCCGACCGATATTCTTGTCAATAACGCGGGTATTACGCGAGACGGATTCTTTCACAAGATGAAGCCGGATCAATGGCGCGAAGTCATCCGCGCCGACCTCGATAGCGTCTTCAACATGACCCATCAGGTCTTTCCAGGCATGCGCGAGCGCGGCTTCGGACGGATTATCAATATATCGTCGATCAACGGGCAGAAGGGGCAAGCGGGGCAGGCGAATTATTCCGCCGCCAAGGCTGGCATGATCGGCTTCACCCGCGCGCTTGCACAGGAAGGCGCATTCAAGGGCGTCACGGTTAATGCGATCGCGCCGGGTTATATCGGGACTGAAATGGTGGCGGCAGTGGATGCTGCGGTGCTGCAAAAGATCGTCGCGCAGATTCCAGTCGGCCGGTTAGGCGAGGCCGACGAGATCGCCCGTTGCGTCGCTTTTCTTGCCGATGATAACGCCGGATTCATCACCGGCTCTGTTCTCACCGTCAATGGCGGACAATATTTGGCGGCCTGAGACCGTGTTTTCTTTCTGGCGGCGCCCGGAAACCTTTGGGCTGCCCGGATTTCGCCAAAAAAAAGCTTAGACTGGGGTCAGCTTCAGGTGATGCTCGCCTAAGGACTTAACGGGGCCAGATGGCTTTTCGGTTGATATTTGCGCTTGTTGCAGCGGCGGCGTCCCTTTTTGGAGCGGCCTTGGCGCAGAGTGTGACGCCTGCCAAATTGCGGGCGGATCCGTTTTCAGCGCTGGTCGGCAAGCGCCAGTCGGCCGCGGAGCGCGTTGCAGCGGATGCGGCGGTGGAACGCTTTGTGATAGCGACTGACGATCGCGTTTTCCTATTCCAATCCGACGCGCGTGTGGCCCGTCTCAAATTTCTCTGCGGGGATCGCGATCCGCGAATCTCCTGCGCCATTGATGACGTCAATCCCGCGGAGGAAATTTATAGCCTGTCTGCGTCGCGGGTGTCGCGGGGCGATGTAGTCTGGCGAAATGCCGAAGGCGATACGCTCCTTCGTGTCGCCGCCTATGGCGGGGTCACCGTTTTTTGGCCCGGAGATGAGCGCGGTCATGCGGCGTCGAAGTCATTCGGCGAAGATCCCGCGCTGGTTCTGGAATTTGCAACGCTTGAGACCGCGCGCGCACGGGCGCAAGCCGCCACCGCGCTTATCAGCGCCAAGGTGGGCGCGCCGATCATATTCAATGTCGGGGATCCTGGTCCTGACGCGCGCGGCGGCGCGACGGTGCTCGCTGACGCCGTGGTGCGGGCCGCCGACGGCCTGGCGAGGGTTGCCGATGACCCTACAGGCGCCCGGGTTTTGGCATCGCGAATCCGCAGCGTTGTGTTTCGTGCAATGGGCGGGCCTGCGCTAAGCATAGAAGACGGCGCGCTCGTTGTCGGTTATAGCCCGAAAGGCGATATTGACGATCGGCCATCCTCAGCTCGGATTGTGCGTTTCCTCGAGGAATCGCTTTAGGGTGCAGAACTCGGGTTTTCGATTGTTAGTTTCTCTGTGTGTCTAAAATACGCCACATTGAACCCTGACGGTTGAGAAATGGCGAGGACCCGACTTTGCGCCGTTTTTCGACTGACGCTCGCATCGGCTGCCGCACTTGTTCCTGGATCTGTGTCGGCACAATCCTTGCGCGATCTGCGCGCGCAAGAGACCGAAGAGCGTGCGCTTCAACGAGAAGTCTCTTATACAAGCGATGTATGTCGGCGGCCGATCACAGCAAGTATCGACTGGGCGAGCATGAAGACCTGGCCGCCACGAGAGAGCATCGCTGGTGCATGCGACGGCGCGCTAGCCGCCGTCGAGACGATCTGCCGGGCGGGACGCAGAAACGTCGTTCATCATTTTGTATGCGCGGGTGACGGATCGGGCGCGGCTCTTTCCGGAAAGACGCTTCGCTATGGCGCTTCGCCCTATGGCAACGGCTATGCGGCCACGCTCGCAATTATCGGCGCTGCAGAATAGACCTCGCTGATTCGAAAACGCTTGCCGCGGGCGGCATAACTCAACAATGCAAATCCATCAGATTGTCATCCGCCTCATACTTTTTACGGCCGGCTGCGGATTCCGCGATCATGATGAGGTCGGCAAATTCAAAAACGATCTTATCGGCAATGAGATCAGGCTCGAAACATTGAAAGATCCAAAGGTCGACGGAGTCACCTGTCACCTCGGCTATCTCGATCGAGCCGTCCTATGCGACTACCGAAACCTGTCTTTTCGCCGGCGCAGTTCGCCGAAGACATCTGCAGGCGCCGCGTCCGACATGCCGACAGCGGTTTGAATGGCGGCGTCCGTCGCGCGCAAGAATGGATTTGTCGCCAGTTCGTCAGCCAGCGTCGATGGCACGGTCGGCTCGCCTCTCGCGCGTTTGGCGCTGATTTCGAGTGTGCGGCGGGCAAGGTCGGGATTTTCAGGATCGACGGTCAATGCGAAACGTGCATTCGACATGGTGTATTCATGCGCACAGAAGAGCTTGGTGATCGGCGGAAGCGCGGCGATCTTCGACAGGGACGCCCACATCTCCTCCTGAGTTCCCTCGAACAGCTTGCCGCAGCCAAGCGCAAAAATTGTGTCGCCTACAAAGAGGGCGGCATCTTCGACGAAATGATAGATTATGTGACCTGCGGTATGACCGGGCGTGTCGAGCACTATTGCGCGCGACTTCCCGAGAGCGACGACATCACCCTCGCCAACCGTCTCGTCAATGCCCGGAATCTTCGCTGCTTCACCCCTCGGTCCGATGATGCGGCAGTCCCATCGGTCCTTCAGCGACTGATTGCCGCCCGTATGGTCTGGATGCCAATGGGTGTTTAGGATATGAGTGAGACGCAAATTCTCGCGGGCAAGCGCTGCGTTGATCGCATCGGCGTCGGGCGTGTCCACCGCGGCGACGGCGCCGGTTTCGTTGTCGCGGACCAGATAGCCGTAATTATCAGAAAGACATGGAAACTGGCGAATTTTGATCATCGGCGTATTAAGCGCCAGTCAAGGGGCGCGAGGCAATAGCCTTGCGACCGTTTCCATGAATCGCCCTATTGCCTCTTAACCGTTTTCCATTGCCTACTGACCCGATGCGCACGGACATCCTAGATTTGCACGGTTTTTATAAGAGCCCGCTCGGGGCGAGTGCGCGTGGGTTCATCGCCGCGAGGATCGAGGAAGCGTGGCCCAGCTCCACAAACCTTCGGTTCGCGGGCTTCGGTCACGCGGAGCCATACCTGTCACTATTTGCCTCGGCGGAGCGCGCGATTGCAATTGCGCCCGCGGCGCAGGGCGTCATAAGCTGGCCGCCAGGGCAGAAAAACCGGGCGACGCTCGCCGGCGAGCACCAATGGCCCCTGCCAGACGCATCGATTGACCGGCTGCTTATCGTCCATGGGCTCGAGGAATCTGATGATCCGGCCCGGCTGATGCGCGAAGTTTGGCGCGTTCTGACAAGCGACGGCCGAGTCATTTTGGTCGTCGCACATCGTCGCGGTCTCTGGTCGATGATTGATGCGGCGCCATTCGCGCATGGGCGTCCTTATCTCAAGGGACAACTTGAAAGGCTGTTGCAGCAATCGATGTTCCGCCCGCTCGCCTGGTCTGGCGCACTATATTTTCCGCCCTTCGGCGCCCGGTTCTTATTACGCGCCGCCCGAGCGTGGGAGAAAGCCGGCGCGCAAATGTGGTCGGGACTTTCTGGGGTTATTCTGGTCGAGGCGGCGAAAGACATGATGCAGCCGATTGCCCACGCCGCTCCTGCAAAGACCATGCTCGGTCGCCCAACAGTCGCGCGGCCTGCTTTGTCGAGCAATGGAATTTGGCCGGCAGCAGGAACCGATGCGTCTAATGAGTAGGCTTACGAATAAAACCGCGATCATCGGTATAGGCCTTATTGGTTCGTCCTTTGCGCGCGCCATCAAGGATGCTTCAGGCGGGGAAGTCGTCGGTTTCGATCAGTCTCCCGACGTCAGGGCGCGCGCAGTCGCTTGCGGGGCCGTAGACGCGGCGGCGGCGAGTTTCGGCGATGCAGTATCTGACGCCGATCTAATCGTCGTATCGACGCCGGTCGGTGCGGTGCCGGAGGTGTTGCGCAATATCGTTGAGAAGGCCAAGGCGGGCGCACTGGTTATTGATGTGGGCTCGGTAAAGGGCGCTGTCGTAGAAGCCGCGGCAGGTCTCGGCCCGCGTGTTCACATAGTGCCGTGCCACCCGGTCGCCGGCACAGAGTTGTCGGGGCCAGAGGCTGGGTTTTCAGCACTATTCAAAGACCGCTGGACAATAATTACGCCGCTAAAAAGGAACGATGAGGCTTATCTCGATGCGGTGAAACGCGCCGCGGACCTCTGGCGCGCGGTAGGCTCTAATGTTGAGATCATGGATCATCAGCATCATGACCTTGCGCTCGCAATAACATCGCACCTGCCGCACCTGATCGCCTTCACGCTTGTAGGAGCGGCATACGATCTGGAAAGCGTCGCAGAAGCGGAGATTATAAAGTATTCAGCCGGCGGATTCCGCGACTTCACGCGGATCGCGGCTTCCGATCCAGTGATGTGGCGTGATGTTTTTCTCAACAACAGGGCGGCGGTGCTGGAAGTTCTCGGACGCTTCACAGAGGAACTTGCGCTTCTCCAGCGAGCGATCCGCTGGGGAGATGCAGAGACCCTTGAAAGGGTCTTCAGGCGCGGCCGCGAGTTGCGACGGGCGATTGTCGCCGCTGGCCAGGAAATAGACGTTCCGAATTTCGGACGCGATGAAAAGACTTAAGCCGCCTCCTCGTCCATCCTAACTTTGTGGCCCCATAAACGGTGTACATGCCATAACACGTCCTCCTTCGTCTTCGGATCCAGTGTACGGCTGGCGTGAATTTCGTGTCGCAGAGAAATCATGCGGTCACCTTCAAGATCGGCTGAAACGACTTGAATGTTTGGTTCGTGCATGCCGAGATCATATTGTTGTGCGAGCCGCTCTCGCAACTCCCGATAGCCGCGATCGTCGTGAATAGCCTCGACTTCATAATGCGCCTCTGCTGCATCATCACGCAGTGCAAACAAACGGAAATCGCGCATTACCTTTGGAGACAGGAATTGCAGGATGAAGCTCTCATCGCGATAGTTCGCCCAAGCATCCTTTAAAACGTCTCGCCAGTCGCCGCTTCCGGCAAACTCCGGAAACCATTCGCGATCTTCGTCGGTCGGATTGGCCGAAATGCGCCGGATCTCCTCCATCATAGCAAAGCCAAGCGCATAGGGATTGATCCCTTTATAGCGCGGATCGTCAAAATCAGGCTGGAATACGACGGAAGAGTGCGAGTGAAGAAACTCCATTATTGCACCCTCAGAGATAAGACCTTTATCATATAGCGCATTCATGATGTAATGGTGAACAAAGGTCGCACAGCCCTCATTCATCACCTTTGTCTGCTTCTGGGGATAGAAATACTGCGAGATGTTGCGGACTATCCGAATGATTTCGCGTTGCCAGGGCGTCAAGACAGGAGATGCCTTTTCGATGAAATAGAGAAGATTTTCCTCAGGCAGCTTGATATTCCTCACTTCGAGCTGACGCTCTTCCGCATCGCCGTCATCTTCCTCCATGTTCGGCAACGTACGCCAAATATCACTGAAGGTTTTCTGCTCGTGTTCCGCACGAGCGACGGCGCGGGCCAGCTTGTCGGCTTCGGAAAGGCGAGGCGGCCGACTATAGCGAAAAACGCCCTGATCCATTAACGCATGCGCGCTGTCTAGTATTCGCTCGACCTCTTCGAGTCCGTATTCGTCTTCGCACTTGCCGATGTATTTCTTGGCGAAGTCGAGATAGGGGAGGATCCCCTCGGCATCCGTCCACTGACGGAACAGGTAATTATTCTTGAAGAAGTGGTTATGCCCGAAGCAGGCGTGCGCCATAACAAGCGCCTGCATCGTCATCGTGTTCTCCTCCATCAGATAGGCGATGCAAGGGCTTGAATTGATCACGATCTCATAAGCAAGACCCTGATAGCCCTTTTGGTACATCATCTGGTCGCGCGCGAAATGCTTGCCGAACGACCAATGGCGGTACATCAGCGGCATGCCGTGCGAAGAGTAGGCGTCGAGCATCTGCTCAGACGAGATGATCTCGATCTGGTTCGGATAGACATCGAGTTTCAGGTCGTCGAGCGCGATCTCCTCAATAGCGTCATACGTCGCCTTGAGGCGGTCGAATGACCATTCTGAGTCGGCGAAGAGGAGCTCGCTCATGCTGCCTCCCGCGCGTTCCTTGCGAACAGTTCCCTGAAAACCGGAAAAATGTCTGACGGCTTGGCTATGCGCGTTTGCGCGAATGTCGTCCAGCGCGGCGCAAAGGTTCGATAGGCGCGCCAAAGCTCGGCGCCGGAATCTCTGTCCGAGAAAACTTCCAATTCGCGCTCGTCCAGGATTTCAATGTAGGCGTAATATTGACTGATGGGCATTACGTCCTCATCAAGAATCTCAACGCAGCGCCTGGCGTCGCCGGACTGGGTGTACCCGTCCGAAGCTTGGGCCACATAAATGTTCCAGTCCGACGCCGCATAGCGCTCGCGCTGAATCTCGAGCATTTTTTCAAGGGCGGTCGAAACGACCGTACCGCCTGACTGGCGCGAATAAAAAAACGTCTCTTCGTCTACTTCTTCTGCATGGTGCGTGTGCCGGATGAAGACGACATCCACGCGCTCATAGCGGCGCTTCAAG
>CALKYG010000445.1 GCA_938003575.1 uncultured Alphaproteobacteria bacterium | reverse complement strand
CGTAACGATCCGTACAAAAACTAAAATTCGCCGACTGCCGGCAACGCGCCGCCATTTTGGACAATCGGCCGAATACCAGCCAGCCGCTGTCGGTTATCTGTCGAGGACCGACGGCCAGTTAGCGTTCGCCTTGGCGATGAATCCATCTGGATCTTTCAGCCAGTCTGATTGGACCTTGTCATTGTAGTTGAGGTAGAGCTTTCCGTTACGGACAGCCCAGTTCTGCGGATTGCCAGGCGCTGTGTATCCCTGTGCGACCGCCCAGGCGCAGTAACCTCCATACTGAGGGGCGTAGGCCGTCGGGTTCGCCTTGAACTTCTCGAGATTCTCGGCGCTCGAAAAGCGCCAGACCGCGCCGTTGTAATCGAACGCAAAATCTTTCGAGCCTTTTGTCGGCGCACCGCCCACAAAATACGCGACCGGATCATATCCGCCGACCGCGAGGTCGGAGAAGCGGCCTGTGAAAACTTCCGGTGCGGCGGCGCTAGCCGGGGCGGTGAGGAAGAGCGTGCTCGCGATAAGGGATGCGGCTATGTGACGGGAAAGCATCAATTCAGTCCTTTGTCGAATCTTCAGCGGGGCGTTCCCGCGATTATTGCGGCGCTCCCTGTCTGGCAAAACAATCCTGATCAATTTGAGGAGAGGGCGGCAGCCGCCCCCTTTGGGGTTTTTGTGTGATGTTGATCACAGGAGGGCGGCTTTCGCCCGGTGATAGTTGCAAGGCGCGAGGCGGGCTGAAGTTGCCTCCCGCTCAAAAACACGACGGAGATTGAGCGCTGGCGCATCTGCGCCACCCCTCCGGTTGGTCCGCGCACCTCAGCCCTGCGCAGGCCGAAAGACCGGCGCCCTCCTTGGGCGGCCCACGCCAGCGCTTGGCCCCGGCGGCGGTTAGTCGCCCAACTAAACCCGCTCCGCCGGAGCCGGAAGGACGTGCGCCGCTCGGGGGAGATGGCGCGCGTCCTTCCAATTTGAATCACCCGCGAGTCTTGGCGTCGATCGGCGGTTCCGCCTATGGTCCGCCCGCCTTTGCGACCGGGAGGAAGCCTTGAAGAGAATATTCGCCGCTGCGAGCGCCGCCGCCCTTTTGCTTTCCCAGGCGCTTGCGAGCGAAGAGCTCGACCGGCTCTTTGCGGATTACTGGGCGAACGAGCTTGAGGAAAACCCTCTGTCAGCGACCTATGTCGGCGTCGAGCGATACAATGATCGCCTTCCGTCGGTCGCGCCCGCCGATCACGCTCGCCGCCAGGAAGAAGCGCGTGCGTTCCTTGCCCGGCTTGACGCCGCCGATCTTTCGACGGCGAGCGATGACGATAAGCTGAACGCCTCATTGCTGCGGTTCATTCTCAAGAATGCGATCGATCTCGGCGAATTCGACGGTTGGCGAATTCCGTTTCTTTCCGACAGCGGATTCCAGAACGAGTTCAGCTTCGTGGTCGATGCGACGCCGTTCCGGAACGAAGCCGATTACCGGGCCTATCTCTCGCGGCTTGAAAAGCTCCCGGCCTATCTCGACCAGAATGTCGAGAACATGCGGCAAGGGCTGAGAGACGGATTCACTCAGCCCAAGGAAATTCTCGACGGCATACTTCCCTCGTTCGAGGCGCAGGCGTCGCCGGCGGTGGAGGATCATCCGCTCTATTCGCCCTTCAAGTCGATGCCGGCCTCGATTTCGAAAAAGCGCGCGACGGCTCTTCGAGCGGAAGGCGCCTCCGTCATGACGGAGAAAGTCATTCCGGCGTTTCGTCGCACCTATGAGTTCATGCGCGACGAATATGCGCCGAACGCGGCTGACAGGATCGGCGCCGCGAACCTTCCGAACGGCGCCGCCTATTATGAGGCGCTCGTGCGCTATTACACGACGCGCGACGACCTGAGCGCCGACAGCATCCACAATCTCGGCCTGAAGGAGGTCGCCCGCATCCGCAAGGAGATGGACGCCGTCATAAGGAAGACCGGTTTCAAGGGCGACTTTGCGGCGTTTCTCAATTTCCTGCGTACGGACCCGCAGTTTTACGCTGCGACCCCCGAAGAGCTCCTTCAGCGCGCCGCCTATCTCTCTAAGACGGTGGACGGCAAGCTCCCCGGCTTCTTCGGCAAGCTTCCGCGACAGCCCTATTCGGTCGAGGCGGTGCCGGAAGAAATCGCCCCGAATTATACGAGCGCGCGATATGTGCCGGCGCCGCCGGGCGCATCGCGAGGCGGCCGCTATTGGGTCAATACCTATGCTCTCGACAAGCGTCCGCTTTATGAATTGCCGGCGCTGACGTTGCATGAAGCCGTGCCCGGCCACCATCTCCAGAACGCGCTTTCGTACGAAGTTGAAGGCGCGCCCGAATTTCGCAAACAGTTCTATCCGCACGCTTTCGGCGAGGGTTGGGGCCTTTATTCTGAGAAACTCGGCATCGAAATGGGCCTTTATCAAACTCCCTATGAAGAGTTCGGGCGCCTCTCGATGGAGATGTGGCGCGCCTGCAGGCTGGTCATCGACACCGGCATTCATTCGAAGGGCTGGACCCGCCGGCAAGCGCTTGATTATCTCGCGGGCAATACGGCGTTGTCGCTCAAGAACGTACAGGTCGAGGTTGATCGCTATATCGCCTGGCCGGGGCAAGCGCTCGCTTACAAGATGGGCGAGCTGACAATCCTTGAACTGCGCCGCAAGGCGGAAAAGGCGCTCGGCTCGAAATTCGACATTCGCGAGTTTCATGACGTCGTTCTTGACAAGGGCGGCCTGCCGCTCGTGATTCTCGGTGAGGAGGTCGATGCGTATATCGCGCGGAAACAGGCCGAATGACGCCGATCGTCGAAACGCCGCGCCTCATTCTTCGGGGGCGCAGAATTGAGGACTTCCCGGCTTATGCGGCGATGTGGGCGTCGCCCGAAGTCGCGCGTTTTACGACGGGCGGTCCCCTCAAGACTGAAGACGCGTGGGTGAAATTCACCCGGATGGAGGGCCTTTGGGGCCTTACCGGCTATGGATTCTGGATCGTCGAAGAAAAGTCGAGCGGTTCGGTAATTGGAGAAATCGGGCTTGCCGATTTCAGGCGTGACATTTCCCCTTCGCTTGAAGGCATGCCGGAATTCGGGTGGATCCTCGCTCCCGCGGCGCAGGGCAAAGGGTATGCGAAAGAAGCGGCCGCCGCCGCAATCAGATGGGCGGAAGTGAAATTCCCGCAGACAGTTTTTTGCTGCATCATTGATCCGGCGAACAGCGCATCGGTCAGCGTCGCCGCCGCCATGGGGTTCAGGCAAAAGGCGCTCGTTCCCTATAAGGGATTTGAAGTTGCGATCTTTCACCGTGCGCCGTCGGACTGACCCCCGTCCGATCACATTTTCCGGCGTCACCTTTTCGCGGCAAAGAAGTTCGGACAAAATCCACGGCGTTGAGAACGGCCGGGGCAGGGGCGCGCATGACCATAGAAACGGCGCAGGCGATTTGGCTTGGCGTCGGCGCCTATCTCGGCGCCGGAGCGATATTCTCAGTTTACTTTGTGTCGCGCGCCGTCGATCGGATCGATAGCGCCGCAAAGGGCTCCAGTATTTGGTTCCGCCTGTTGCTTGCGCCGGGCGCTGCTGCGCTCTGGCCTGTTCTCTTTCTGAAACTGGCCGCGCCGCGCAGGAGGAAAGGGCGATGAGACGGCCGCAAAGGCGACTGCATCTCCTGATGTGGACAGCGATCGCTCCGGCGGTCGCATTCGGCGTGTTTTTCGCGTTGACGAATATTCCACCCGAAACGGTCGTCGACCTCGACGACAGGATTGTCGAGAGCGGGACGGAATAATGAGCGTCAAGCACGTCGCAGTTCAGTGGAACGGCGCAAAGATTGTGTATGATCTTTACATCGTCGTCGCGCTCGCCGCTTTCGTCGGCGTCTTTGTCAGCGTCGGTCTCGCAGCCGCTCCCGAGGGGCATCAGGCTGACGCCGTCATACTCCTTATTCGCGCCCTCGGCTGCGCCGCGTTCCTGATGCTGACGATCACTCTGACCATAGGACCGCTTGCCCGCCTCAACCCGCGGTTTCTCCCGTTTCTCTATAATCGCCGCCACCTCGGGGTGCTGACATTCCTTGCAGCGAGCGCCCATTTCGGTTTGACGATCCTCTGGTATCATTCGAGCGGCCCGCTCAACCCATTCGTATCGCTGCTTGTGTCCAATCCGCTTTACGGCTCGGCGACGGGGTTTCCGTTCGAGGTCTTCGGCCTCTGCGCTTTCGCTATACTTTTTCTGATGGCGGCGACCAGCCATGATTTCTGGCTGAAGAATTTGTCGGCAAGCGTCTGGAAGCTGCTCCACATGCTTGTGTATGCGGCCTTCGGACTCCTTGTTCTGCATATCGCCTATGGCGCACTGATGACGGAAAAGTCCGCGCTTTACGTCGCCCTTGTCGTCGCGGCGCTCGCGCTTGTGGCCGGCCTTCACCTCGTCGCGGGGCTTCGTGAATGGTCGCGAGACGACGGCATGAAGGGCCTTCATGCGCCGGAGGGCTGGATTGATGTCTGCGCCCCAGACGACATTCCCGACAAGCGGGCCGTCATCGCGCCGCTGCCGAAAGGGGACCGGGTCGCGGTGTTTCGCGACGGCGCGCATATCTACGCCGTTCAAAACGCCTGCCGCCACCAGAACGGCCCGCTTGGCGAAGGCTGCATCAGGGACGGCCTTATTACCTGTCCCTGGCACGGCTGGCAGTACAGACCGCAAGACGGCGTGTCGCCGCCGCCTTATGACGAACGCATCGCCACTCATGACGTGCGCCTGTCAAGCCTCGGCCGGGTCTTCGTGCGCGTGAAGAAGAATGAACCCGGCAAGGCGGGCGCCGCCATTGAGCTCCCGGAGGCGATTTCATGAGCCTCAACAAGGGCGTCATTCCGGCAGAACGCGATGACGAGCTCTTCATCGGATGGGCCGGAACGCCGGCCGTCGATCGCCGGTTTCTTCTCGGCGCCGCGCCTTTGCTTTTGGGCGCGACGACGGGGATCGGTTGGCTCATCGCTGAAAATCTCGCCGATCCCGGCCCCGGGAAATGGGAGACCGGCGCGACGCACACGATCGAAGGCGCGCTCTTCCAGAAACCCTATCCCCTGATCCGCGTTGTCGATCAGGCTTCGCCTTTCGGCATGCGCACCGTTCTTGTCGTCGCGGAAGGAAAGTGCACGAGCGGCCTCAAGCTCGCTGAAGTTTCCGGCTCTCCGGTCAGGGCCAAGGGTGTTCTCATCGAGCGCAAGGAGCGCCGGATGCTCGAGGTTCCCCTGTCTGTCGGCAGATGGCTTGAGCCGGCGCTCATTGACATGCCGCGTGTTATTTTTGATCCGCCGGCAGAGCGGCTCGGCCGGTACGCGCTTTCCGGGCAGATCATGGATTCGAAGTGTTTCTTCGGCGTGATGCGGCCTTCGCGCGGCAAGACGCACAAGGCCTGCGCGAGCCTTTGTATTCGCGGCGGCATACCGCCGTCTTTCTGGGTGCGCGACGGCAAGGGACGCGAGAGCGTTTTGCTGATGACAAATGCCGCCGGCGGCCCGCTCGGCGAGGAAATATTGCCGATCGTCGGCGATGCGGTGGCCGCGGAGGGCGAAATCGTTCGCGTCGGCGATCTGTTGCATTTTCGGGCGGACGCCGACGCATACCGCCGTGTGTGATTTCGCCGGCGATTGATGCGGATTCGCCCGCATCATCCGTATCGGGAAGACTCGCGCATCGGGAGTGAGCGGTCCCACTTCGTCCCATTCTCGCGCTCGGGTCGGATCAGGCTGACCTTTGGCTCTGTTTTCCA
>CALKYG010000444.1 GCA_938003575.1 uncultured Alphaproteobacteria bacterium | reverse complement strand
AGTGATGCGTCCCTCGCCTGGCATCTGAAGAACACGCGAGGCCCGGTGATCATCGATATCTGGGCGCCGTGGTGCGGGCCCTGTCGGTTGATGGATCCCAATTTGAGGGCCGCCGCTGCGAGCCTCGCTGGCGAGGCGCGGTTCTTGAAATTGAATGCCGATACGAGCGAAGCCGCCGCCCGCTTCGGCGTTCGAAGCGTTCCGACGCTCATGCTGTTTGACGGCGGCCGCGAGGCCGCACGGCAATCCGGCTTGATGTCAAAGGACGGGATCATCTCATGGGTTCGCACGAATGCGGCTCTTCCGGCCGCGGCCGGATAGAAAGGCAGGAGCAATTATGAATCTCGACCGCGCTGTTCTCGGTTTCGCCGGACTGGTCGTTCTGACGAGTCTCGCCCTTGCGCATTTCGTCCACCCGGCGTGGACCTGGCTTGCCGCATTCGCCGGCGCAAATCTGGTGCAGGCAAGCGTCACGGGCTTTTGCCCCGCCGCGATTTTGTTCAAGCGGGCCGGCGTCAAGCCGGGCAGCGCCTTCAAATGACTTTCGGCGACGGCGCCGGGATCTCCCTCGAGAAGGATCGGCGTGAAGCGAAGGCTGGCGCGTGCAGCCATTGACGGACTCGACGCAGCGCGCGACGTTTTCATGAAACTTCCGATTGATCACGCCGAGGCGGCCGTCATTACAGCGGCCGAAGATCTTTTCGCTGCAATCGGCGCAATTCAGGACCTCTGACCCGCCTGTTCAATGCGGCTTGTAAAGGTCGCACAGGAACCCGATCAGCTTCTCTGCGGCTTCGTCGGCGAGACGATAATAGATCGTCTGAGCCTCCCTCCGGGTCGCAACAACTTTTTCCGCGCGGAGTTTTGCGAGATGTTGCGACAGCGCGCCCTGGCTCAGTTTGACATATCGCCCGAGTTCGCCGACAGATTTCTCCCCGTCGCTGAGGCGGCAAAGGATCGTCAATCGCTGCTCGCTTGCGAGAATTTTCAGGAGGTGAGCGGCCTCTCGCGCGCTCGGCTCCAGGACCTCAATCGGCGCGGCGGACCTGGTTGCGGGACGTCTGGCCGTTTTGGCGCTGGGGGAGCCCGCCCTTTTCGGTTTCATATTTTCATATTCGTATATTCGGCATAAAAGTCAATAATGCCGGCGCTGCAGATTGCTTTCGCCGGTGAAAATCATCAGGCGCACGGCGGAATCCGCCCTTTCCAGTCAGCGTTCGAATCCTGCGGGCGCGACGCCCCCACGGGCGCCGCGTTCTGAACGGCGATCGCCGGACGGATCATTTGCTAGAGGTTCTTCAGCGCAGCATCGACGGCGGCGTGCGCCTTTTCACCCGCGTCGGGAATTTCGCGCGCCAGCAGAAGCGCGAGCTTTGAAAGAAACAGGGGCGTCCTTTCCGGACCGACTTCGTCGATCGCGTCGGCGAGCCGGTCATAAAAAGTTTCAAGCGCGTCACTTTCCATCTCAGTCCCCAAGCCTCCCGAGAATGCGGGAAAGCGCCTCGACTGCGACGCCGACCGGTTTCCCGCGCCAACGGCCGGCCAGATAAAGATCCGGCCGGATCAGAAAGACATCGCCCTGCTCCGCTCCGAATCGTCTCGCGATTTCGCCTTCGGCGTCAGCGACAAATTCACCGCCGTCCGCCGGCGGCCGTTCGCCGGCAATCAATAAACGCGATTCAGGCTCCAGCGCGTGAAGGCGTTCCCTCGCCTCGGAAACGCCTGCTTCCGCGCCGAAGGAAAGAATGGTGAAGGCGCGTGAGAGGCGATCACAGAAATTGCCGCCGTCGGCCACCCTTGCGTTCGGCGCCATCGTTCCGGGCAGAGGTCCCGCGGTCTCTCCCATGCCCGCCCTCTGCGTCAGCGGACTGTCTGCATAAGTATAGGGAGTCATCTGCCGGGGATTAGCGAAGCCGGCTGCGAAAGATTCGGTCAATGCAAGGGACAGCGCGGCGTCTCGCATCAACTGATAACCGCGCGTCGGCGGCGTCATGAACCGGGCGCTTTTGACCGCATTTGCAAACACGTCCAGCGTCGCGCCGCGCCGTTCCGGCGAGTAGCTTTCAAGGAGCCGTTCGCTGGCGGCGCCTCTCTCGACCATGGCGAGCTTCCAGGCGATATTTTCGGCGTCGGCCAATCCGTTATTGAGGCCGCGCACGCCGAATATCGGAACGATATGCGCGCTGTCTCCGATGAAAAAGACACGCTGGCGCCGGTAGTCGTCGAGAAGAAGGGTGTTCGCCGTATAGACGCTCCACCATTCCAGTTCCCATGGGCCTTTGTGGCCGATTTCTTCGAGAATCGCTGCGATCTTTGTACGGACGTTTTTCTCTGTTGTCGCTTGAGCGGCGTCTTCATCGGGCTTCAACTGGTAATCAATTCTCCAGATGTTCTCAGGCTGGCGGTGGATCAACACCGTAGCGTCCGGATTGCAATCCGGATCAAACAGCGCCCGGCGGATGGTTGGATAATGATGTTCCATCCTGACATCGACGATCACATAGCGGCCTTCGAGGTTCTCGCCTTTAAGGCGCAGGCCGAGCATCGATCGCAGGGGGCTTTTCGCACCGTCCGCCGCGAGCAGCCAGTCAGCTTGCAAGACATAGTCTCCGTTCGGATCCTTGACGTCGATTTCGACGCGCGCCTCGTTTTGGCGAACGGCGACAGCCTCGCTGCACCAGCGAATATCAATGAGTTCCGATTTTTTGGCGGCGTCGAATAGATATTGTTCG
>CALKYG010000443.1 GCA_938003575.1 uncultured Alphaproteobacteria bacterium | reverse complement strand
AAGGTTGGCGTTGCTGCGCGAGTTATCCCCCACCTTATCCCCCACCTTATCCCACCCCTCTCTTACGGCCTTATCATCCTCATCGTTCCGGTCGGCCTATGCGGCGGTCCGGCGCACATGATGAAAACGCGCGCTCGCGCGCAATGGATGAAAGGGAAACCGGATTGAAGTCGGGCCAGTTCTCTAATTGCATTGCCGATTTTCCAGCGGCGACGGGACGTTCGCCGCTTGCGCGAATTTTCGGCCGGAGGTCTGTCCGGCGAAAGACGTCGGCCCCCGCAGGGAAACCGGAATCATGTAGGCGCGCCGTGCGGGCGTTCTCCCCATCCACAAAGCAATATCCCGCAAGACAGGAGACTTTTCGCGGCGAAGAAAAAGGCGCCGGATCGCGCCGGCGCCTTCCGGTTCCGCTTTTGGAAACGTTCTTACGGCCGCGGCGCAGCTTGTCTGACGCCTTCCGAAACATACGGCTCGAACTTTGCGAAATTCTCGACGAACATGCGTGCAAGCTTCCGCGCCTGCGCATCATAGGACGACGGCTCGCGCCACGTTTCGCGCGGGTTCAAAATTCGATCGTCAACGCCGGGAACCTTTGCCGGCGCTTCAAAGCCGAAGATCTCGTCCAATCGCATCGGCGCCGTCTTGAGGGAGCCGTCGAGGGCGGCGGAGAGAAGCGCCCGCGTCACTTTGATCGGCATTCGAGACCCCTCGCCGTAGGCGCCCCCCGTCCAGCCCGTATTGACGAGCCAGCATGTCACATTGTGGCGCTCGATCAGCTCGCCAAGGAGCTTGCCGTACTCGGACGGATGGCGCGGCATGAAGGGAGCGCCGAAACAGGTCGAAAAGGTGGGCTGCGGCTCCTTGCCGAGACCTTTTTCGGTGCCTGCAACTTTTGCTGTGAAGCCCGAGAGGAAATGATACATCGCCTGTTCGGGGGTCAGCCTCGCAATCGGCGGAAGGACGCCGAAAGCGTCCGCCGTGAGCATGATGATGTTTTTCGGGTGCGGCGCGCGGCCGTCGGCCGAAGCGTTCGGAATGTAATGAATCGGATAGGCGCCGCGCGAATTTTCCGCGAGCGAAGCGTCGTCGAGATCGAGCCTGCGCGTCTTGGGGTCCATCACGACATTCTCAAGGACGGTGCCGAAGCGCCGGGTCGTCGCATGGATTTCGGGTTCGGCTTCCGGCGACAGGCGGATCATCTTCGCATAGCAGCCGCCCTCGAAATTGAAGAGGCCGTTTTCGGACCAGCCGTGCTCGTCGTCGCCGATGAGAATGCGGTTGGGATCCGCCGAAAGGGTCGTCTTGCCCGTTCCCGAAAGGCCGAAAAACACGGCGGAATCGTTTTCCCTGCCGACATTGACCGAGCAATGCATCGGCATCACGCCCTTCTCGGGCAAAAGGAAATTAAGGATCGTAAAAACCGACTTCTTCATTTCGCCGGCATAGGATGTGCCGCCGATCAGGATCATGCGCCTGACGAAATCGACCGCGATCACCGTCTTCGTTCGGCAGCCGTGGCGGGCCGGGTCAGCCTCAAATCCCGGCAGATCGACGATGGTGAAATCGGGCGCCTCGCCAGTGACGAAGCCGCGCGTCTCGATCGGCGGGCGGACGAGCAGATGCTGGATGAAGAGCGAATGCCAGGCGAGCTCCGTGAAAACGCGGACCTTGATGTGGTGGTCCTTGTCGGTTCCGCCGTGAAGGTCCTGGGCGAAGAGCTCCTTGTCGGAGGCGTAGTCGAGCATGTCGCGGCGAAGCGCTTCAAACTCGTTCGGCGACATGGGCTTGGAATTGTCCCACCAGATCTTTGCGTCGATTTCCGGATGGCGGACCGTGAACTTGTCCTGCGCCGACCGGCCGGTATGCTCTCCCGTCTTCACGACAAGAGGGCCCTCGGCGGCGATGTCGCCTTCGCCCCGGCGAACAGCCAGCTCGTAATAGCCGGCGGCGGTCAGGTTGCGGAATTTCGGCGGCGCGGCGTCTTCAAACGCAGAAAGGGCGGTCGAGACCGCCTTGATCGTGGCACTCATTCTAAAGGGTCCTCCCGAGACGCCTTCTTCGATTTCAATCCGGACCGGCCCTCAGGCCCGCCCGCCGCGGCTCTTAATCCAAAAATCGGGCCGAAGCGACCCGGGAAATGCGAAAAAGAGCCGCCGAAAGGCGCGCTTGATCGCCTCATGGGGGCCGTGCAAAAGAACCGCTCGCCTTATGGGAGAAACCGGATGCGCCATTTCGGGAAATTCGCCGCCGTTTCGACGGCCTTCGGCTTGATCGCCGCCTGCAGCGGCCCAGTCGCGCCAAAGGCGGACGATGCGGTTCTGAAAGCGGTCGCTTCTTCGGGCTTGAAGGCTCCGGCGTTGGAGGGCGACATAACCGCGGCCGGTCTCGCGCGGCATATCCAGCTTCTCGCTTCCGACGAATTCGAGGGCCGCGCGCCGACGACGCCCGGCGGGGAGACGACGCGGAATTACATTGCGGGCGAATACAGGCGCCTCGGCCTTCAGCCGGTGAACGGCTCGTATTTCCAGAATGCGGAAATGGTCGAGACGAATCTCGATCCGGCGGCGTCCTATCTTCGCCTCGATCTCAACGGCGAGGTCAGGGATCTCGCCTACAAGTCGGAAGCGGTGTGGTTCACCAAGCGCATCCAGCCGGAAGTCGCATTCGATGCGAGCGACGTCGTCTTTGTCGGCTACGGGATCGTTGCGCCGGAATACGGCTGGAACGATTTCGAGGGCGTCGACGTTAAGGGAAAGACGATCATCATTCTCGTCAACGACCCCGGTTATGCGACGAAAGATCCCGCGCTCTTCAACGGCAACGCTATGACCTATTACGGCCGTTGGACATACAAATTCGAGGAGGCCGCGCGCCAGGGCGCCGCCGCAGCCCTCATCGTTCATGACACGGCGCCAGCCGCCTATGGATGGAACGTCGTCGAGGGATCGAATTCCGGACCGCAGATTGATCTTAGACGCAATGACGACGGCATGAGCCGGGCCATGGTCGAAGGATGGATACAGAAGGACGTCGCGCGCGCGATTCTGTCCGCGGCCGGCGAAGATCTCGATGGCCTGATGGAGAGGGCGAAGACTCGCGGCTTCAGAGCGGTTCCGCTGTCCGGCGTCAAGGCGTCGGCGAAGATCGCGCAGTCGATCAAGCGCTCAAGCGACGCCAACGTCATCGGCGTTCTGCGCGGGGCGCAAGCGCCTGACGAATATGTTCTCTATATGGCGCACTGGGACCATCTCGGCGTCAACACCTCCGACGACGGCGAAGACAGGATCTATAACGGCGCGGTCGACAATGCCACGGGCGTCGCCTCGATCCTTGAGATCGCCGAGAAGTTTGCGGCGGGCCCCCGCCCGCGCCGCTCGGTGCTTTTTGCTGCGGTGACGGCGGAGGAATCGGGTCTCCTCGGATCAGCCTACATGGCGGAAAACCCGCCGGTCCCGCTCAAGAACATCGCCGGCGGAATCAATATCGACGGGGTGCTGCCTCTGCCGCCGACGAAGGACATGATCGTGGTCGGCTACGACGCTTCAGACCTTCAGGACATTCTGAACGACGTGGCCGGACAGAACGGAAAATACCTGCGGCCCGACGCGGAGCCCGAAAAGGGGTATTTCTACCGCTCCGACCACATCAGCTTTGCGAAAAAAGGCGTGCCGATGATTTACGCGGACGCGGGCTTCGACCTTGTCGACGGCGGCGAAGCCGCAGGCAAGGCGTTCGGCGATGAATACACCGCGAAGCATTATCATCAGCCATCGGATGAATACTCGCCGGATTGGGATCTTTCCGGCATGGCGCAGTCGATGAACATCCTTTACGGCGTCGGCGCGCGCATCGCTGAATCGGACGAATGGCCGAATTGGCGCGAAGGCAACGAATTCCGCGCGATCCGCGACGCATCGCGGGTTTCCGATTAGTCGCTTAAAATTGCCGGGCGCGCAGTAGCGTCCCGTTAAGTTTTCGCGGCCAATTCTAAAGCGTCATGGAAACGCTTTTCGATCTGATGTCTGTTGCGCTGTTCATTGCGACGGCGGGAATTTTTTTTCATCGTTTCCGCAGCGAAGATCCTCCGCTTGCGCCGTATATGCTGATTTCGCTCGTCTGCGCGGTCGCCAATTGGCTCGGCAACAGCGGCGGCGGAATCGGCGCCGTTCTGCTGCTCATCGCGGCGGCGTTCTATCTCCTGCATATCGCCGGCGCGCCGTACGCCGAAGAGGCGGATTGACGGCGCACCGCCTTTAATCGCCATGCGACTCCGCCGAATCCCATGATCATCATCACCCAGACAGAGGGCTCCGGCGTCGGCGCGGCGACGTCCGTCGGCTCGCCGTTGACGCTCACATAGTCGACCGTCGCGCCGGTCGCGCCGTTGCGCTGACGCGTCGTGGTGATGAAAATGAAATCGCATCCGCCGAGGGCGGAACAGCCGCGCTGGAAAAGATTGCTTACGGTCAGCGTGTTGCCCGCGTTGACGCTCTTCGTATCGACGAAAACCGGGGAGCCGTTGTTCCAACTGCCGAAGCTTATGGTGAGGCGCGCGTCGCCGACCGGCGGCGCCAGCGTGAAAATCGACACCGTGTCTGATCGGGAAACGCCGAAGGGCTGCGTGAACAGCAGCGAAATCCATTCGCCCAGCGGCACCAGCTGACCAAGCCCGTCGCCAGGCGTTGACAGCGCGGTCATCGGCCCTGGCGAATACGGCATCGAAGAATCGAATGTCGCTGTCGCGGCTTGCGCCGGCGAAACGGCGAACGCGACGGCTGCCGTCGCTGCGATGGCGAACAGCCGTGAATGCCTCGTTATACGCTTCAGCGCGCCCATTTTCTCCACAGCCGTTCAGAGAACGGAAAGCATCCGGTGTTTTAATTCGACCCGGATTTTGGGGGCGCTCGATTAAATCGAGATTAAAGAATTGTGAGGGGCCCTTTGCTTGTTCTTGACGGCCGCGGCCGGTTCGCAGGCGCGAC
>CALKYG010000442.1 GCA_938003575.1 uncultured Alphaproteobacteria bacterium | reverse complement strand
TGGGTGAGAAAATCAAGCTTTCGCCCCACTGCGCCGCCGCCGGCTATCAACGCCCGTCCGGCCTCGACATGCGCGTCGAGACGGTCGAGCTCCTCCCGGATGTCGGCCTTGACCGCGAGCAACGCTGCTTCCTCGTCGATCCGGTCCCGGGGAATTGCGCCCGCAAGAAGGTCGCCGAGCTGTGCGGAAATCCGCGCCCTGATCGCGTCTGGCGCGGCCTCCGCCGACGCCCGCGCGGCGGCCGACAGCCTTTCGACCTCGTCGAGCTGGGCTGATATCAGCCCTTGCAGCGATCGGCCTTCCTCGCGTCGCGCGGCGAGCAAGGCCGCTGCGGCGGAGCGAAAACTGTCCTTCAGCGCCGCCGCAAGCGCATTGCGCGAATCTTCGTCGTCGAGCGCCGATTCCTGACTGATGATCCCCTTCAGCGCGAGAACGCCTTCCGGTCGCGGTTTTTCGCATTCAATCGCTAAACGGATTTCCTCAACCAGCTTCAACGCGCTGACGAGCGCCGCGCGATTGACGACAAACGCGCCCTCAACCGCAGCGCCCTTCAATGCAAGAAAGGAATTGAATGACCCCCGGGCGAAATTGTCCGCCAGAATTTTGCGCAAATCCTGTTCAAGAAAATCATAGCCCGGCGGCAAGCGAAACCGCGGCTCGAGGCCGCGACCGTTGACGCTCTTGATCTCCCACGTCCAGTGCGTATCGCCGAGCGCGCCGTCGACGCGTGAGAAGCCGGTCATGGACGAGAGCGCCATTCGTCAGCCTTCTTCCCGCTGCGCGCGTTCAATCCGGCGCCATTGCGCCACGTTGCGATTGTGCTCCTCGAGCGAGGATGCAAAGACATGGCCGCCTGCGCCGTCCGCGACGAAATAAAGCGCATCCGAGTCCGCGGGGTTCAAAACCGCTTCGATGGCGGCGCGGCCCGGATTCGCGATCGGCGTCGGCGGCAGGCCGAAAATCACGTAGGTGTTGTACGGAGTCGGTCTTTCAATCTCGCTCACACGCAAGCCGCGCCCGAGCGGCTCACCCTGCGTCAGACCGTAGATGATTGTCGGGTCTGACTGAAGCCGCATCCTCTTTTTCAGGCGATTGACGAAAACGGCTGCGATCAATGGACGCTCCGCTGCAACGCCGGTCTCCTTTTCGACGATGGAGGCCAGGATTATCGCTTCTTCCGGTGTTGCGAACGGAAGATCTGTCGCACGATTTCGCCAAAGCTGGTCGATCAGCGCATCTTGAGCTTTCATCATGTCGCCGACGAGCTCATCGCGCGTTCGTCCGCGCGTGAACGCATATGTTTCCGGCAGCAATTCGCCTTCGGCGGGCGCCAGCGTGAGGTCGCCCGAAAGCGCTTCCTCAGCCGCAACGAGCTTCAATATCTGCGCGGTCGTGCGCCCTTCCGGCGCTGTAAGATAGTGAAGAATGCTTTTTCCTTCGACAAGCAGGTCGATAATATCGACCACGCTGGCGGCGGCTTTGATTTTATATTCGCCCGCCTTGAGTTTTGCTGCGTCGCCGCGGATTTTAGCCGCCGCCTGAAAAAGCTCCGGATACCGAATGGCGCCGGCGTCGAGCAGCTTTTCCGCCATCGAAGATGCGGACGTTCCCGGCTCGAACAGGATGATTATGTCATCGGCCAGCGGACCGGGACGCGTCGCTTCGCGCCAGGCAAAGTACCCGCCGGCGGCGACCGCAGCCGCCGCAAGCAGAAGCAAACCGGCGATGAAGGAAATAAACGACTTCACCGCGCCGCCCCGCTGCCCTGCCGACATCGCCATCTCCACAACCGATCGAGGGGAATGTTAGCCGTCTGCGCGCCGGACGACCAGACTTGCATTCGTGCCGCCGAAGCCGAAGGAATTTGAAAGGGCGACGTTTACAGTCTTCCTGACCGGCGCCTTCGGGGCGAGATTGATCCGGGTTTCGACAGAGGGATTGTCAAGGTTCAATGTCGGCGGGCAAACGCCGTCGCGGATGGCGAGGATCGAAAAAATCGCCTCGACGGCGCCGGCGGCTCCGAGCAAATGTCCAATTGACGATTTTGTCGACGACATGACGAGCTTCTCGGCGCCGTCCCCGCCGAAGAGCCGCTCGACCGCTCTTAACTCGATCTCATCGCCCAACGGCGTCGATGTCCCGTGAGCGTTCACGTAATCGATGTCGGTCGGCTTCAATCCCGCGCGGGCGAGGGCCATCTTCATCGCACGGTACCCGCCCGAACCGTCCTCCGCCGGGGCCGTTATGTGATAGGCGTCCCCGGACAATCCGTACCCGACGATTTCAGCATAGATTCGCGCGCCGCGCGCCTTCGCCATTTCGTATTCTTCAAGAATGACGACGCCCGCGCCCTCGCCCATCAGGAAGCCGTCGCGATCCCGGTCATAAGGACGCGACGCCGCAGCCGGGTTGTCGTTGAAATGCGTCGTCAGCGCTTTCGTCGCGCAAAATCCCGCATAGCCGATCGGGCAGATCGCCGATTCCGCTCCGCCGGCGACCATGATGTCGGCGTCGCCAAGCGCGATAAGACGAGCCGCATCTCCGATCGCATGGGCGCCGGTTGCGCACGCTGTGACGACGGCGTGGTTCGGACCCTTCAGCCCGAAGCGGATCGACACCTGGCCGGAAACCAGATTGATGAGGCTTGACGTGATGAAAAACGGCGAGACACGGCGCGCACCCTGTTCATGGAGAACCAAAGTCTGCTTGGCTATGCCGTCGAGACCGCCGATGCCTGAGCCGATGAGAACGCCTGCGCGTTCTTTCTCTTCCTCGGTTTTCAGTTCGAGGCCGCTGTCATCCATGGCCATCTGAGCGGCGGCGATGCCGAAAACGATGAAATCCTCGATACGCCGCTGCTCCTTCGGCGAAACGAAATCATCGGGATTGAAAGCATCCGCCCCCGCGAGCGCGCCGCCGCCGTAACCGTTTGAACGCGGCACCTCGCAGCCGATTTTGCAAGGGAGTTCCGACGTGTCGAACTTTTCAATTCGACCGGCGCCGGAATCACAAGCAAGGAGGCGCCGCCACGTCGCTTCAACGCCTGAAGCGAGCGGAGACACCATCCCCAGTCCGGTTACAACGACGCGCCTCATGCCGCGGAATCACCCTTCTGCGTTTTGAGGTTCAGACGTAACGCCAAAGCGCTGGGGCGTCAGGCCGCCGTGCGCCGAACGCGTCTTAGCCCTTTTGTTCAGTAATGAACTTGATCGCATCGCCGACGGTTTGAATCGTCTCCGCGGCGTCATCGGGAATTTCGACGTCGAATTCCTCTTCGAACGCCATGACCAGCTCGACGATGTCGAGACTGTCCGCGC
>CALKYG010000441.1 GCA_938003575.1 uncultured Alphaproteobacteria bacterium | reverse complement strand
CGTGCTTGAAAGCGGTCTTGAACTCGGCGCCGTTCTCGAAGGCCGCCTCGACGGCCAGCAGCCGAACCAGCTTTACGGCGGCGGGCGGTATTCGAGCCTGTTGATCGGCGGCCCACGCGGCGTCGGTCCGCTGACGAGCGATGCTTATGTTCAGGGCGCCTATGGCTATGTCCGCGGTTCGTTCGGCCAGTTGATCGTCGGCCGCGATCAGGGCGTCGGCCGCACCTTCGCCGTCACGGCGCCGACGATTTTCCGCTCCGTCAACGTCAATGATTGGCATACGGATCTTTCCGGCCTTAACGACGTCCACACCGTAAACGACTTTTCCGGCTATTCGACGAAATTCACCTATATGCCGCCCGCCAATTTCCTGGGCGGCGCGCTCGGCGGGCTACAGCTTGGCGTTTCCTACAGTCCCTCGCTCGCTCATTGCGGCAAGGATCTTTGCGCGCCGGAAGACAGGCTCCTAATCGCGCCGAACGGACAGCTGCTGACAGAAGCGTCACGCTGGGACGATGTGGTTGAAGCCGCGATGTATTATCAAAAGAAAGTCGGCGGCAGAGACGGACTGCTGCTCGGTCTCGGCGCCAGCTATGTGACGGCGAATGAGGATGCGCGCATCCTGTCGCCGGTCTTTGACGATTATCGCGCCTATGCGGTCGGACTCAATCTCGGCTTCCGCGGTCTCACCGTTGGCGGCTCCGTCAAGTCAACCAATTCCGGTCTCGCTGATCTCGACCAGGACGGATATCTCGCTTTCGACGCCGGCATCACGTTCAGGACCGGCGAGGGCAAGGGCGACTGGGGCGTCATGCTCGGTTACGGCCAATCCGACGCGGAAATCGCCGGCCCGGTCGCCGCGCAGCCGCTGATTTTCCGTGACACGCAAACTGCGCAGGCGGGCGTCACCTATTTCATCGGCCGCGGCATCACGATCGGCGCCGCCGCCCAATATGTCGAATCCACAAAGCCGGCGTCGGCGGGCGGACAGGAAGAAGCC
Source organism: uncultured Alphaproteobacteria bacterium (assembly GCA_938003575.1). GTDB lineage: Bacteria > Pseudomonadota > Alphaproteobacteria > Caulobacterales > Parvularculaceae > Amphiplicatus. The sequence goes on along the minus strand of CALKYG010000441.1, from coordinate 2,921 downwards.
GCCACCGTCGTCATAGAGAGCTCAATAAAGTTCTAGGCTTCACGGCATCTCAAAGCGCCTGCGTTGCTTAGAGGGGATAATGGAACAGGGCGGTCTATTCGGGCCGCCCTTTTTCTATTGAGCTTGTTCAATTAGCATCGGCGCCGGCGCGGCCGAAAAAATCAAACAGGTTCTCATGACGTCCAGGAACCATCACATCGACTATGTTGAATTCGCGGCAGACGATCTTGCGGTATTCAAGAAATTCTACGGCGAAGCGTTTGGCTGGAAATTTCAGGACTGGGGCCCTGATTACGCCAGTTTCGAAGGCGCGGGAATTGAGGGCGGCGTCAGGGGCGGCGAGGGGTCGCGCTCCGGGACGACGACTGTCATTCTTTATGCGGATGACCTCGATGCTTCAGAAAAAGCGGTCTTGAAGGCCGGAGGCGCCGTCACGGCGCGCCATGAATTCCCGGGCGGCAAGCGCTTTCACTTCCGCGACCCTACCGGCAACGAACTCGCCGTCTGGACAAAAGCCGTGGAGTAGGCGCAACGTCTCGCGGTCCTGCTCTGCGTGGCGCCGCGGCGTCATTAGGAACTGCCAAGCCGCCGGTAGCGCGGGAACTGCGTTGGCGCGCGCCGCAATTGGGTCGTCAAAAGGTCCGCCGAACGGATCTTCTCAAGCTTTGAATGCGGAGATTGCGGCGAACCCGGCGACGTTCGGGCCGGCGAGCAGCTGCGCATTCGTCGCATCAACGCCGCCTAGCGCAAGAACGGGAAGCGGCGAATGCGCCGCCAATGCGCGAAACAGCGCAACGCCCAAACCGTTCGCATTCGGATGGCTGCCGGTTGCAAACGCTGGCGACAGGAGAGCAGCCTGCGCGCCGGCGGCATCTGCTAGTTTCAGCTCTGCAGCGTTGTGGCACGCCGCGGTGACAATCAGGCCGCAACCCTTTCGGGCGCCCGGCAGCATTCGCGCCGGCCAGTGAACGCCATCTGCGCCGATTTCGCGTGCGAGCGCACAATCGCCCCCGACGAGAAATAAAACCCCTCGCAATCGACATATCGCCGCAAGACGGCGGGCGACCGCCCTTCGCCTTGGATCGTCATAATCCCGGTAGATGACGGCCGCGCCCGCCGGCATTGCTCGGATGATCGGCTCCGGATTTGTGACCCTCCAGCGGTCAGTCAGAAACGCGAGGGAAAACGGCGTCGCGGCGGCGCGGCTTTGCCGTTTGAGCCCGGCCGCGGCCGCTGCTAGCTTCGCGGCCCTTGTCCGCAATCCGTCATGAACGCCGATACCGATCATATCCATACCCCCGGCTTCGCCGCCAATCTCGCCGCGGTTCGCGCCCGACTTCAGGCCGCGCTGAAGGAAGCAGGCCGTGCGACCCCTGTCGAGATTGTCGCGGTATCGAAGCAGCAGGGCGAGGCTGAGCTTTGCGAAGCTCTCGACGCCGGCCACCGCGTGTTCGGCGAGAACAGGGTCCAGGAGGCAAAGGCGAAATGGCCGCCTCTGAAAGCGGCGCACCCGGAAATCGAACTCCGCCTGATTGGTCCCTTGCAATCCAACAAGGCGGCCGAAGCCGTCGCCTTGTTCGACGTCATTGAAACCGTCGACCGGCCGAAGATCGCCAAGGCGATCGCGGAAGAAATGCTCAAGCAAGGCCGCAGGGTGGGCCTCCTCGTCCAGATCAATACCGGCGAGGAGCGGCAAAAGGCAGGCGTCGCGCCGGACGAAGCGGATGCCTTTATCAGGCGGTGCCGTACCGAATTCGGGCTCAAGATCGACGGACTCATGTGCATTCCTCCTGCTGATGAGCCGCCGGCGCCGCATTTCGCCCTCCTTGCCAAAATCGCCGCGCGAAACGGCCTCAAGACGCTCTCGATGGGCATGAGCGGCGATTTTGAAATCGCCGCACAGCTCGGCGCGACCCACGTCCGCATCGGGACGGCGCTGTTCGGCGCCCGGAAATAGCTTTTCTCACGCTTGCGTGAGCGGTTTTTGATTTTCGTCCGGCGGCGAATTAGGGATAGAGGAGGCCCGGCAGAGAAAGCAAACCCATCCTATGGCGCGCGCAAAAAGAATTCTCCTCGTCGATGACGACGATCTCCTTCGCGATACGCTGGTCGATCAGTTCGGCCATCATGACGAATTCGCGATCGAAGCATTGGCGACTGCACAGTCTGCAATCGGCAAGGTGAAGGACGAGGCGCATATTGACCTTGTTCTCCTCGATGTAGGCCTGCCGGACATGGATGGACGCGAAGCCTGTCAGGTGATGCGGAAGAACGGCTTCAAGTCGCCGATCATCATGTTGACAGGCGCTGACACTGACGCTGACGAGGTGCTGGGTTTGAATTCCGGCGCCAACGATTATGTGACGAAGCCTTTCAAGTTTGCAGTGCTGCTTGCGCGCATCCGGGCGCATCTTAGAAGCCACGAGCAGAATGAAGACGCCGTCTTCAGGATCGGCCCCTATGAATTTCGACCTTCCGTTAAAATGCTCGTGACGGATGCCGACAAGAAGATCCGGCTTACCGAGAAGGAAGCGTCGATTCTGAAGTTTCTCTACCGCGCGGGCGGCAGGCCCGTGACCCGCGACGTCCTCCTGGACGAGGTCTGGGGCTATAATTCGGGCGTCACAACTCATACGCTGGAAACTCACGTCTATCGCCTGCGCCAGAAAATTGAACCCGATCCGGGCGCCGCGACTATTCTACTGACGGAAGCCGGCGGTTATCGTTTGTCGATCTAGGGCGATGGACGTCGTCATCTGGCACAATCCGCACTGTTCAAAATCGCGCGAATCGCTTGCGCTTCTTAACGCCCGCGGGGCGACGCCGGAGATCGTCCTTTATCTTGAAACGCCGCCGTCGCCGAGCGAAATCACGGCGGCTGCGAAGAGCCTCGGCGTCAGCGTGCGGGCGTTGGTCCGGAC
>CALKYG010000440.1 GCA_938003575.1 uncultured Alphaproteobacteria bacterium | reverse complement strand
CGCGTTGGGCGGTCATGTTTTACTCCGTGTTGGGGTCGATGGATTCAATGCCGGCGCCGTCACAATTTCTCCGTGACGGCGCGGAAACGGATGACGCCGAGAAAAGCGTCCGCGTCCTGCCGGTGAATAATGTCGCTGAAGGTCGCGCGCAGGGAAATGAGCGCGAAGCCCGCGAGCGTGAGCGGCGCGTCGTCGAGCGCGGAAAGGATCGCGGTGACCGCGTCCTTCACTTCGCGCCGGCCTTCATAGCGCGAGTGCACGTTGATGCGGATGTCATGTTCGGCGAGGCCGTCGGCGCCCGCGATCTTCGTCTCGCGCGCGTCGCCGAAGGCGATGAAGGGAAACGCCCCCGTCTTCGGCGCGCTGTCGTAGACGCGCGGCGGGTTTCCGACGACCGCCTGCACCGCCGCGTCGGCGGCGAGCGCGTCATGGATCGCCTTCTGCAAGGCCCAGCCGGCGGCGCTCATTCGACGGCCTCCTCGCCGATGAGGAAGACGCGCCGTCCGCGCTCGTCGTCGGATTCGATCGAAACGATGTCGTAATCGACGCCGGCGTGCCGCATGCGCCCGCCGATCAGCACTCCGGCCCGCGCCCGGACAAGCGCGCGGATGCGCCGCACGCGGCGCCCGCGGCCTCCGACCACGACGCCGATCGACGGCAAGTCGTCGACCGCGGCCCAGACCGTCGCCGAGAGCGACCAGGTCGCCGAGCGGCCGCCCGCTTCGTCCGGCGTCTCGACGCGGTCGAGCAGGTCGATCTGATAGCGAAGCGCGCCGATCATAACCGCACCTGGCGGTAGGGCGCCACGAACGAAGCGAGATCGGGAATGCGCGGCGCGCCTTCGCGGTTTTCATGATAATGCGCGGCGAGAAGTTTTATCGCGAGCTTCATCGCTTCCGGAACGGCGGCGACATCGCTCCATCCCGCCGTGAAGGTGACGACAAGATCGGCATCCGAATGGCGCGCATGCGTGCGCACGCGGCCGATCGTTCCCGTCTGCGCGTCATATTCGCCGGGCGCCAGAACCTCGGCGACGCCGTTGCGTGATAAGCCGACGGCGTCGATCGAAAGCACCGGCGAGATCGGCAGCAACACCGCCTTATCGTCCGGGCCTTCGAGGGTCAGCCGCCAGGTCTGCGCGACGACGGCGATCTGGAATTTCGCTTCGATCGTCTGGCGCGCGGCGACGATGAGGCCGGCGAGAAGCGCGTCCTCGGCGGCGCCGCCGATTTTCAAATGGTCTTTCAACTCCGCGAGCGAGACAGGCTCGGCCGCCGGCGGCGATATAAGCGTAAGGGACATGACGCAACCCGTCCTTCCTGTTTCAGACTCTTTTTCCCGTCATCCCGGACGCGCTGCAGCGTGAAACGCCGCGGCGCCGGTCCGGGATCGCAGGCGGGAAGAGGTTCCGCGCCGGCAAAGGGGCGCGTCGCGCCGGATTGCGCGCGGAATGACTCTTCCCGCGCGCATTACGCCGCCGAGAACTTCAGCAGCTTGACGGCCTCGAAATTCTGCACGCCGCCGCCGACCCGCTTCGTCGTGTAGAAGAGGACATAGGGTTTCGCCGAATAGGGATCGCGCAGAATGCGGACGCCCTGGCGGTCGACGATGAGATAGAAGCGATTGAAGTCGCCGAACGCGATCGAAAACGAGTTCGCGGCGATGTCCGGCATTTCCTCGACCTCCGTCACCGGATAGCCGAACAGCGTTGAGGGCGCGCCGGCCTGCATCGACGGCTGCCAGAGATAATTGCCGTCCGCGTCCTTGAACTTGCGGACGACGGACAAGGTCTTGCGGTTGAGAACGAAGCGGCCGTTGGCGCGATAGGCCTGTTTCGGCGCATAGATGAGATCGAGAATGCGGTCAGCGGGGCTCGCCGCATCGAACGCGCCGGCGGCGCCGCTTGCGACATAGCCGATTTCATTCGCGGCGCGAACGCTGTCCTCGCTCGCCGTGTAGGAGAGAAAGCCCTTCGGCTTGTTGACGCCGTCGCCGTTGACGAACGCGTCTGTTTCCTGCGCGGCGAATTCGCCCTGCACTTCGTCGGCGAGCCATTGCTCGATATCGACGACGGCGTCGTCAAGCAGCGCCTGCGACGCCGCCGGCATCGCGTAAAGCTCCATCGTCGGGAAGTCGATCGACGAAAGCGTCGGCGCCGCCGATTCGACGCGGCCGCCGGTTTCCCCGACCCAGCCCGCGGCGGCGCCGCCGAGCGAAACCGGCTTCTTGAAACTGGTCGAGCCGATCTCGCGAACGCTGGCGATCTGACGGATCGGGGAAATGTCTCGGAGCGCCGCCGCGATGATGCGCTCGGTCGGCTCCGGCGCGAGATAGCCGCCCTCGGCGTCGTTCGATGCGTTCAGCGATTTCGTCTGAAGCGCATGGATCGCGGCGGCGTCTCCGCTGCGCATGTAGCGCTCGATAGCCGCCTTCTTTTCGTCGGCGTCGCGCGATTCGGCGAGCGGCGGGCGCCTGCCAGCGAGCGAGAGCCGGTCAATCGCGGCTTTCTGCTCGGCGAGCGCCTTGTTGATGCGCTCGACCTTCTCCGACAGAAGAACGTCGTCCCTTTTTGTTTCGATCGCTTCGAGGCGGCTGTCATTGGCCTCCTTGAAGCTTTCGAAAGCGGAGAGAAAGTCGCGCATTGCGCCCTTCAGCTCTCCGTTGGCGCTGGTTGATTTCACTTCCATGTCGTTACTGCTCCTTACACTGACAGGATTAGGCGGTTAGAATTCTGGCGGCCTTGCGGACGCTGTCCGCGAAGGCGATGACATCGTCGGCGGCGTCTTCAACGCCGGCGCGGACAAGCCGCGCCTTCGGGGCCATCGGGAAAGTGACGATCGAGACTTCCCAGAGCTCCGCCTCGACGATTCGGCGCGCGCCGTCCGCTTTGTGCGCCCTCAGGGTGCGGTAGCCGATTGAAAGCCCGTCGATGATCCGCGCCTGCACGAGTTCGGCGACTTCGCGCGCCGTCTGCGTCGCGAGATAAAGCTCGCCGCGGGCGTAGAGCCCCGTCGGGCGTTCTTCAAATCGAAGCCAGCGGCCGACCGGCTGTTCGGCGGCGTGCTGATACAGAAGTTTGACGGCGGGCGCGCCCGATCTCGCCAGCGAGGACCGGAACGCGCCGGGCGCGATGATGTCGCCGTTGAGATCGACCTCGTCGTAGACGGCGGCCCAGCCTTCGATGGGGAGAATCTGCGTCACCGCCCGCCCTCCGCGTCGATTTTCTTTTCAATGCGGGCGAGCTGGGCGCGCACCGCGAAAAGCTGCTCTTCCAGCCGCGCCGTGCGGACGACGAGTTCGGTCGAGGCGTCGCTGCGCCGTTCGAGCTGCGCCAGCCTTTCAGCCGCCGATCCCGACCACAACAGCGCGAGCGCCGTCTGAATCACGACGGCGGCGCCGACCGCGACCGACACGCGAAGTTCGGAAAGCTTCAGGACGGTCTCGCTCATTCGCCGCGCTCCCTTATCCCGAGCGCGCGCCGCTTCTCATCATCCGAAAGGAAGGTCGCCGCCGCAACGCGCGCCCACGCGGCGTCGCGGTCCGCCGACAACGCTTCGATCGCGCCCGCGTCGCATTCGACGCAAGCGCCGCCGAATTTCGGCCCGAGCCACGCCGACAGCGACGCCGCCGTCTTTTTCACGAGCGGCAGGATCGTCTGTTTCCAGAAGGCGAGATTGGCCTCCCTGTAATTGGCGTAGGTGTTGTCGCCCGGGATCCCGAGCAGCATCGGCGGCACGCCGAAGGCGAGCGCGATCTCGCGCGCGGCGCCGTTTTTCGCCTCGACGAAGTCCATGTCGCTGGGGGTGAGCGACATGGACCTCCAGTCGAGGCCGCCGTCGAGGACGAGAGGGCGTCCTGCGTTGGCGATTCCGGAATAGGCGCCTTCGAGTTCGGATTTCAGGCGCTCGAACTGTTCGGCGGTGAGGCTCTCGGCGCCGTCAGGACCCCTGTAGACGAGCGCGCCCGACGGCCGCGCGGCGTTGTCGAGAAGCGCCTTGTTCCAGGCGAGGGCGGCGTTGTGCAGATCGACGGCGCCGGACGCCGCCTCAAGCGGCGACAACCCGTAATGATCGTTGGTCGGATGAAAGAGCTTCAGCTGCAGGACCGGCGGAAAGCCGTCCGCATCCGGACGAAAGACGGTTTTTCTTCCCGCTACGGAATATTCCCATCCTTCCGCCCAGCCGGATGCGCCGATGAGCGCCTTCATGCGGTCGGGGCGCAGCGCGTAAAGCTCCCTCGCCTCGCCGTCGAGCAGGACCGCCTCAAGATAGGCGTTCCCCGCCGTTTGAAGATGGCCGTACACGCTTTCAAGCAGCGCCGCGCCGGATTGTTCGCCGTTCGGGCGCGCAAGCAGCGCCAGAAGCGGATGATCCGTCATCACGGCGCCCGCATCGACGACCCTCAGCGGCGCCGACGCCGCCGCCTCCGCCACGAGGCGGATGCAGCGATAGGCGATGACGTTGCGCTCATAGCCCGCCTTGGCGAGCGCGGCGTAGTTGCGGGGCGTCCACACCGGCTGGGCGGGACGCGACATCGCGATCAGCGCGCGCGCCCGTGAATGCTTTTTCTCGAAAAGGAGGCGAAGCGGCTTCATGCGCGGCGCTCCGCCTGGTCCAACGTCGATACGCAACTCAACACGTCTTGCTCCTATAAAATCTTCTTGATGCGCGGTTCGGCGCCCCGGCGCAGCATGAGGTCGGTCAACGACCAGACCAGCGCGTCGAGCCGGTCGGGGCTTTTGGCCCCCTCGCCCGTGAAGCTCGTCATCTGGTCCTCGAGTTTCGGGAACGCCGCGACATGGCGCACGCGCCCCTGTTCGTAGAGCGCGGCGACGGGTTCGGCGCGCAGCCGCTTGCCGCGCGTGGCGCGGACGTCGCGCACCGGCACTGACGGATCGACGCCGCGCACGATCTCGCGCACCATGTCGCCGCCCTGATTGATCTCGGCGACGATCCGGTCGGCGCCGTAGTCGTGATAGGCGGCGACGGCGCGCGCCGCCCACTGGCGCGGGCTCAAGCCGCCGGCCGAGCGGTCGTCGAGCACGAAGGCGACGGCGCCGTCATCGGCGTTGAGAACGCCGGCGACGACGATGCCGCATTCGTCGGCGTTTTCGCCGGCGCTCGCCGGCGGATCGACGGCGACGACGATGCGGTCGAGCGACGAATGAAAGCCCGGGGGCGCCGAAATGCGGGCGAGGCTGATCATCTCGTGCGTCCACAGCGCCCCGGCGACGTCTTCGACGAGTTCGCCGAGAAGCTCCTGGCGGCCGAGGCTCGTCCCTTCATAGACGGACGCGATCTCGTCGAGGAAAGCGCGGGAAAGGTTCGCGGCGTTGTCATACGTCGTCGCGCGGTGCGTGACGGTTCCCTTCGCCGCGAGCAGGCGTTTCAGGAGAGCGGTCGGACGCGGCGTCGTGGTGACGACCTGACGCGGGCGCGCGCCGAGGCGCAGCGCCAGCTGGAGATTGCTCCAGGTTTCCTCCGCATGCTTCCATTTGCACAGCTCGTCCGACCAGGCGGCGTCGAACTGATGGCCGCGCAGCCCGTCGGGATCTTCCGACGAGAAGACGTAGCCGACCGATCCGGACGGCCAGACGAGGCGCCGGCGCGAGGCTTCGTAGCGCGGGCGCTCGATTTCGGGACCGATGCGCGACAGGCCGGAATTTCCGTCGATCATGACTTCCCTTCCGTCCGCATAGGTTTCAGAAACAAGCGCGACGCGGACGCCTTTGCTCCGGCGCACGAAATCGCGCACCCATTCGGCGCCGGCGCGCGTCTTGCCGGCGCCGCGGCCGCCGAGCAGAAGCCAGACGGTCCAGTCATCGCCCTGCGGCCATCGCTGATAGGCGTGCGCATGATCATCGAACCATTCATGCGCGGTTCCTCCCGCCCGCGTCGATTTCAGGGCCATCAGCGCCGACGCCGCGCGCAGCTGCGCTGCGAGCAAGCTGATCGACAAATCGGTCGAGTCGTTGCTGGATAACGGCGGCTTCGCGCTCGATTCGAGCGTCTTCGTCGGCGTTTTCGCCGCTTTGGTCATGATCGGCCTTTTCCTTGCGTTTGCGTGCGGCGAGACCGTCCGCCTCACCGGCGAGCCGGACGAGGACCTGCGCCGTGCGTGCGACGCGGTCGAAAATCATGCTGTCCTTCTTCTCTTTCGCGTCGACATTTTCGAGGCGCTCGACCGTCAACTCGAGCGAGAGGTCGAATATGCGGGCGATCATCGCATCGCGCGCCGCCTCAGCCGCCGCCTTTCGTTCTTCGTTCGTCATCGGCTCCTCCGCCGTCGTCGGATTTCAACTCTCGACGGGAAGCCTAAGGGCGCACGGAGGGAGGGGGATAAAGTGGGGGATAACCCGGGGGATAAGGCGGGGGATAACCCGGGGGATAACCCGGGGGACGGTTCAAAATCCGCCTTTGGAATCAACAACGTGACTTTTTTCAAAAAATCGCGGTTAACGCCGGTCTGACGGCGTTTTTTCGCAGCATTTTATGCCAAATTCCGCAACCGCAGAGTGGTATTCCGTAGGCGGAGCATCAACCGCAACGGACGATGCGGCGGCCGCCGGCCCCGGGACGGCTTCGGCGCCCCGCTATTTCGCCGCGATCCGATAGGCGCATCGCCGCGCGCCCTGCAGAATATGCTCTTCGCGCGCGACCGTGACATCCTCGCCGAGAACGTCGCTGAAAACCGCCAGCTCATTCGCGCACAGGCGCGTGCACGCCTTCGCCGCGGAACAGATCGGGCAATGGTTCTCGACCAGGATCCAGTCGCGGCCGTCTCTCTTCGCTTCCGCCATATAGCCTTCCTCGGCGCGCGCGGCGGCGAGGCGCTTCACCTTCTCGCCGAGCGTTTTCGCGCCGGCGAGACGGGCGCCGTAGGCCTTGCGCTGCGCGGCGCCGTGACGGTCGATGAGTTTCTTCAGGCCGTCGGCGCCGAACAGCGCCTCGACCGAACGGATCATTTCGACCGCAAGGCCCTGATGCGCGTCAGGGAAGATTTTTGCGGCTTCATCCGTCAGCGCCCAGAGTTTCGTCGGCCGGCCGCGGCCCGACACATGATCGCGGGCGGCGACAAGGCCCTCCGCTTCCAGCTCGTAAAGCTGCAGGCGGATCGCCATCGGCGTGAGGCCGAGCGCCTCGCCAAGACCGGCCGCCGACATTTCCCCGCCGCGTTTCAGCCGGTCGAGAATGACCCCGCGCGTTTTTCCTGCGGTCTCCCGGTCGGCTCCATCGGTTTTTCGCATCGGTCCCATCGGCATTTTGACTGGCCGCTTTTTATAAAAGGGATTGCTTTCATAAACAAGCCGTATTATCGAAAGTCTATGCTTTCTTAAATAGGGAGAAGACAATGACGGACAGCTTGAACGCCGCCGCCCGCCCCGGCCCGACGATGCGGCTTGAACACGCCAATATCGTCGTCACCGCGGTCGAGCCGACCATCCGCTTCGTCACCGCCGCCTTTCCGGGCTGGCGCGTGCGCGGGCGCGGGAACGAGCCGTTCGCCGGCATGCCGCGCGAATGGGTGCATGTCGGCGACGATGACAATTACCTTGCGCTGACGGCGTATGACCTTCCTTCCGGCGCGAAGGGGCGCGCGCGCGATCTCAAAAGCGCGGCGCCGGGGCTCGCCCATGTCGGCTTTGAAGTCGCCGACCTTGACGCCGTCGTCGCGCGGCTGAAAGCGGCCGGTTTCGAGGCCGATCACTGGGGTCCCGGTCACCCGCATCGCCGCAATGTCTATTACATCGACGGCGAAGGCCTTGAATTCGAGTTCGTCGAGTATCGCAGCAACGATCCGCAAGAGAAAAACGATTATGCGTGACGCGGCGATCCTCGGCCTTTTCGGCGCGGCGCGCGGCGACGGAAACACCTTTCGTCTCGCCCGCGCCGTCTTTGACGAGCTGGACGGCGCGCATCTCGCTAGTCTCGCCGATTATCGCATCGCGCCCTACAACTACGACGAGACTTACGAGAACGATGATTTCCTCGCGCTCGCCGAAGCGATGACGCGGGCGCGCGCGATCGTCTTCGCCTCACCCGTCTACTGGTATTCAATGTCGGCGCCGATGAAGGTTTTTTTCGACCGGCTCACCGATCTGACCGGAACGAAGAAGCCGCTCGGCAAATCGCTCGCCGGCAAGACGGCGTTCCTGATCGCAAGCGGCGGCGCCGCCGCCGCGCCCGCCGCTTTTGAGCCGCCTTTCGCCGACACCGCGCGCTATTTCAACATGACCTGGGGCGGCATGCTCTACGCGCAGGGCGGCGCCGTCGATCATCGCGCCGCTGCTGAATTCGCCGCGCGCATCAATCATGCGGCTGCCGGGAAATTCGCTGAAGCTCCTGCCTGATCGCGGCGAGAAGCGTCTCCGCCTCGACGCGAAGATCCTCAAGAAGCCCGGCGTGAACGATCGCCCATTCGCGCGTCGTTCTCAGATAAGCGGCGAAGCCTTCGTCCGCGCGCGCGAGCGCGATGACGTCCTCGACCGGGCGCTCGTCAAAGACGGAAAGGCCGAGCCGGTAAAAATCGCGCGCGCCGTCATTGCGGAACGCGCGAAAGACCTCGCCCGTGTTGAGCAGATCGTCGTAACGGCCGTAAAATTGCTGGATGGACCGCGCGAGCGCGCGGTTCCGGACAAGGCCGAGATGGCCGGAGCTGATCAGCGATTCATAGCCGTTGCGCGCGCTGACCGTGACGCGGATCAAGTTCACCGCGCCCATGATGTTGCCCAGCTCGTCCTTCGAAGGCGGTTCGGTCGGCGGGGCATCCCATGACAGCGTCGAAAGCCGGATCGTCTGCGGCAGTTCTTTCCCGAACGCCTTGTCATAGATGTAGTCGACGGCCGCAATGCGCGCGAGCGCCGAGCCGTAAAGGCTTTCATTGAAATCGAGATGCGCCTGGAGATCTTCGGCGATCTCGGACAGATGCCCGGCGGCGATCGTCTCATTCGACCGCGCGTCATTCCAGTTGGAGACCTGAATGCCGACGAAAACCCCGGCGACGACGATGACGAAATCAATCGCGATCGCGGTCCATTGCTGTTTGCGGAAATGGTCGATGACGCGGCGCAGGATCATGGCGCGCCGCCATCGACCGACGCGACGGCGGAGAGGTCCATCGTCACCAGCGCGCCGGGCTTGGGCAGGCCGGCGACCGCGATCGCGGTGCGCGCCGGGCGCCGGTCCCCCATGGCGCCGACATAGGCGGCGTTCATTCGGTCAAAGTCGCGCATGTCCTTCAGGAAGACGTTGATATGCAGGACGCCGTCGAGGCTCGATCCCGCCGCTTCGAGCAGAATCGCGAACGACTTGATGATCTGTTCCGTCTGCGCCTCGATATCTGGACCGGCAAGCTCGCCGGTCCGGGGATCGACGCCGGCGACGGCGCCGATGCGGATAAAGGTCCCCGCGCGGGCGATGTGGCTGTAAGGTCCGATCGGCGTCATCACCGTCGGCGGCGTCATGTATTCGACAGTCATTTCATCCGCCTCCTGCGCTGTTCAACCTGGCGGCGCGGCGCCGGATCATTTGCGCGCGCCGTCCGGGCACAGAGCGCCGCCGCAACTCATCGTCGCGAAGGTCTCCGCCTCCAGCCGCCAGCGGTCTTCGACGCGGCGCCATTTCGCCGCATAAATTCCACCGACATGATCGTCGCCGCCTTTTTCCGGCGCGCCGCGCCATGCGCCCGTCTCCGCCGCAATCGGATAGAGCGGCGACATGGAAACGCATTCCGGCGTCCGGACATAGACGAGCCGGTCCGGCCGCTCGAAATCCGTGCGCCACAGATCGACCTGCGCGGCGCGGCCGGCGACGACTTCGCTGTCCGTTCCCGTCACAAGGAGAACGCCGTCGGCGAGAACGCCGGCGATCGCCTCTGCGTCTTTTTCCGCGATCGCCCGGTTGAAGGCGTCGCGCGCGGCGGCAATCTGCGCCGCGGCGGAATCGCCGGCCGCGGCGCAGAGTGCAGCCGCAGCGATTTCCATGAACATCGGCCCCTCCCTATTGCGCCGTCTCCGGCGCGCCTTTCAGCGCGGCGAGCGCATTTTCCAGAAACATGACGCTGCCCGTCAGATTGAGCGTCGCGGAAATGACGTTCGAATACTGGTGATTGAGCGCTTGGGCGATCGACGGATCGCTGCGAAGCGCCGATGCGGTCGCGGCGATGAGACCGGGATCCGCGTCGAGGCGGCATTCCTCCATGAAGCTGATGATGATGAGTTCATGGTCTCGCGCATCGCTGCATCCCTCGCGCATCGCCGCTTGTATCTCCATCGGGATGACTTGCCTGGCTATGTTCCTGTAAGGCGCGTCCGCCAGAAAATCATAAATGTCCCGCGCCGAGTCGAAAGCGTAATAGTCGGCAAGCCTGCTGTCCGCCGCGCTTTGCGGCAGCAGGCCGAGATGGCCGGACGAAACGATCTGATTCCATGTTGCGTTATTCGGGGCGATGAACATGATCTCGCTCGCGCGGTAGGCGGCGATGACCAGCGCCGCGGGGTCGGCCGCCTCGTCCTTCAAAAGCGCGCTCGCCTCCTTTACGGCGCGCAGCACTTCCTCGTAATAGCCCGCCTGCACGCGCGACGACGCCAGATCTTTCTCGAGATCGACGATGAGCCGCTTTGCATAGCTCTCGCCGAGCCGCTTGTTGGCGAGGTCGGCGTTGACATTGCCGAGCTGGATGCCGACGAAGACCCCGATCACGACGATGACGAAGTCGATGGCGATCGCCGTCCAGTTCTGCGCTTTCACATGCTCGATGACGCGGCGGAGAATCATAAGATTATCTCGCGCTCAACGGGACGCTCCGCCCCGCCCGACGTTCACCCAGTCGACGCTTTGCTTGTGATGTTGATGCGTTTCGACCGGGCCGTTTCCGACGATCTGGACAATCGCGTCTTCATCGCCCGCGGCGCCGTCCCAGTGAACGCCGCCCGCCGGATGAAACATGTAGGCGCCGGCGCTCAGAGCGACGGCCGCCGCCGGATTGAAATCCGGACCCGTTCCCGCATGCCACACGCCTTCCAGCACCGTCACATGACGGTCGCCCGTGTGAGCGTGCGGATAATCCATGACGCCGGCCGGAAAGCGCACCCTGATGACGTAGATTCCGGCCTTTGACGGATCGCCGCGCACAACCGCATAGGCGGCGCCCAGCCCGTCCGGAATAAGGACCCAGTCGAGATCCTCAGACGCGACCGTTTCAAAATTCATCGGCGGGCCCTCGGCGAAAACGGGTTGCGCGGCCGCGAATGAGAGGCCGGCGATGAGAGCGGCTCCAAGTTTTCTCTTCAAGTGACGCCCCTCCGGCGTTTGCGCAGGAAAAAACCGCCGCAGACTTCCCAATACAGGAAAGCGCCTCTCCTGGAAACGGCGTCTTTTCCGCCTGCGGCAAGGATCATAAGCCGTTCCCTTGCTCAAGCCGTCCTGCAAGGCGTTCGGCCTCGGCGCGCAATTCCGTCATGATTTTCAGATGCCGGTTTGTGTACAGCCAGTAGTTTTTCGCCGCCGCGAGCAGTCGCGCGTCGCCGCCGAATATCGCCGCGAGGTCGTCGGCGGGCGTCGCATCGACCGGCGACAGGCCGGCTTGCTGCTGGGCGTCGACCAGCTTCACGCGATTGGCCTCCAGCGAGTCCTCGAAACTGCGCGCCTTGTCGACATTGGCGTAGTAAGTCTGGATTTCTCGCACGAGCTCTTCGTCGCGAATGACGCTGACGCCGCCGGCGTTGACCATCGTGTCGTAAGTCAGCCGGTTTCCGTCGAGCGTCGTCAGAATGAACATGGCGACGCCGATCGTATTGGGATTGTTCGCGGAAAAGGGCGGCGACGGCTCTATTTCAATTCGCCCGCGCGCGGAGTCGAATCCGGCCGGCAGGGGCGCTCCGGTCGCCCGCTCAAGGAGATAACCCATGGCCGACATGCGCAATGTCGACACGCGAATGATCTCATCAATGTCGGCGATGTCGCGGCGAACATCCTTCGCAAGACCGGCGATAAACACCTCTTCGCGGGCGCGGTCGCCGCGCGCAGCATTCCAGTTGTTGACCTGCAAGCCGACGAAGACGCCGAGGACGACGATGACGAAGTCGAGGAAGATCGCCGTCCATTCCTGTTTGCGGAAGTGCTCGATGACGCGGCGCAGGATCATCGGCGGCGCTCCAGCTCGGCGTTGACTTTTTCAATAGCCAGCTTCCCCGTTTCAATCTGTTCAGACATTTCCGCCGGACTGCCAAGTATGAGGCCGGTCCATAATGTCAGCTGGCGTTCAATGAGAGGGTTGCCCGCAATCCTTGCGACCGCGAGCGCGGCCGCGTCGTCCGTCAGGCCTTGCGGGCAATCGAGAACGTAAGTTTCCAGTCCGCCGGACAGTATCTAACAGTTTTCCCAGTAAAAGGCTTGCGCGCGCGCCGGTATGAACTGGCGAACGAGCGCGCGATATTCCGGCAGTTCGTTCATCGTGTTCGCGAGGCTGGCGTTCTGAGAAAGATAGGCTTCAACGGAGTCGATGATTGCCTGCGACTTCGGCAGGCCCAGCCGGCGCATGTCGTCGTAAGCCGAGCGGTCCACCTCAATCGATTGCCATTGCGACGCGTGGTAGAAGTCTACGAGCACACGCCAACAGTCGCCGTCGCACGGGTTCGCTGCGGCGATGAAGTCAAGCGAGCGCAGGCCCGCGGCCGCGACCTGCCGGATGGCGTCGGCCTTTTGCGCCGTCGCGGCGACTGAAGACTCGAGCTCACGCCGCAGCTCGATCAGCAACTCCGTTTCCTTTTGACGAAACGCCCTCGCTTCGTTCCAGTTGTTGACCTGCAAGCCGACGAAGACGCCGAGGACGACGATGACGAAGTCGAGGAAGATCGCGGTCCATTCCTGTTTTCGGAAATGCTCGATGACGCGGCGCAGGATCATCGTTTCAGCTCGTGTTCGATTTCATCAGCGAGCGCCTGCGCCGCCTGCGCGTCGATCAGCGCCGAGTTGACAATAAGATCGAGGCTTGTCACCCAGTAACGCAAATCGTCGATCATGTCCGGCCGGGCGACGTATCCGTCAAGTATGGCGCCGGCGGTTTCTTCGTCGATCGGCGCGTCGCATTCGACAAAGCTCTGGTCCAGCGCGCCCTTCGAACTGCACCGGTCGAGAATGTATTGCGCCGTCTTTAGCGGCGTCGCGCCGCGCACCTTTTCGCGATAGGGCGGCACGAACTGGTAGACCCCGACGCGGCGGCGCACATCCATGTCGTTGTAGTATTTGGCGAGCGCCGCGCGCAGGCGCTCGTTTCTGATCAATCCAAGCTCGCCGGCGCCGGTGAGCTCAAGAAATGTGATGTCTCTCACCGCAAACCGCCAAAGCTGGCTCGCCTGATAAAAGGCGAGCACCGTGTTCCAGTTCGAGCCGCCGGCAAGCACGCCCTCCTCCGCATATGCGACCGCCGCCTCGCCATAGGCGG
>CALKYG010000439.1 GCA_938003575.1 uncultured Alphaproteobacteria bacterium | reverse complement strand
CGCATCTCGAGCAGAACGCCATAAGGCGGGTCTATGCGCGCGGCGAGTATATGGAGGACCGCATCAAGATGATGCAGTGGTGGGCCGACTACCTCGACAAGCTAAAGAAGGCGTAACGGTCAAAAGACGTTATTCCGCCACCAGCGCCTTCTTCCATTCGATGATTTGTCCTTCGCTCCAGCGAGAGCACTTTCCGATCTTAAGCGGCCGCGGGAACGGCGCCGATTTGTCCTTGATGCAGCGGTAAACGGTCGTCCGACTGAGGCCGAGGAGAACGCAGACGTCCTCAATCTTCAAGAGGCGTCCCACCGGATCGTCTTGCGATTTTCCCGGCGGATTTCTTTGACCCGCGTAGCTCGATCCATTCACCTGCGTTTCGATCATTTCCGGCTCCACACAAGCGCGCCGGTATCGACGCCATTCGAAAACAGCGCCGCGCGCAGGGGCGCCGCGAAACTCGGGTCATCGAGCTCGACGCGCAGGAACTCCTGGGGCTCCTCGCCCTTGGTCTTCGCCTTCCATGCGGCGCCGAGCTCGCGTTCGCCGGCGACGATCTTGAAGTCCGGGGCCTTGTCATTGCCGTTCTTGTCGTTGGCGATGAAGGCGGCCTTGACGTTGATGGTCATGGTCCGGATGGTTCCGGCATAGCCGTCGTCCGTCTTCTTGAATGCGCCGATGATAGCCATGGCTTACTCCTTTTCACTGGCGGGTTGACGAAGGGTTTTGCGGGCGCGCCGGAAGGCCGCGTCCGAGTTCAGGAACCGCTCGATCATTAGACCTGCGAGTTCGCTCGCCGGGGTCTTCTTTCCGAATTCCGCGGCGTGGATTGCGGCGTAGTCTGCGAGCATGGCGTGAATGTCGGGCGGCAGCGACAGGGTGATCCTGACGGACTTTCGCTCCGGAACGGCGCCGATCTTGAGGCTCATCGCGCCGCCCTCCTCTGCTCATAAGGTCGCAGCACGAGATCCTTGTGGACGATGACGCGTAAGGGCCAGCCCGGGCGCACCTTGATCGTCGGCTGGATGTCGAGGTTGCGCTGCACGATTTTCTGGCCGGACTGATTGGCGGAGCTCTGCGCGGACTCCCTCAGCGCGCGGACAAGATCGCTTTCGGATTCGCCGAAAGACAATTCCGTACCGACGCCGAGGAGCGTCGACAACACTATGCCCTTCAACAGTCGGAACGTGTGGAAGTCGACCTCATCCGTAAGACCTGAATAGCCCGCGACATCGCTCGCCGGCATATTGTCGATCGTGATTGAGGCGCCGTCCGGATAGATGATACGCGACCAGACCAGCAGCGCGCGCGACTGGCCGAAGGCGATGACGCTGTCATAGCGGCCGATAAGCTTCGCACCCTGCGGGATGAGGACATAGTGGCCGGTGACGGTGTCATAAACATTCTGCGTCACTTGCGCGATCACCGTTCCCGGCAAGTCGGAGTTGACGCCTGTGATCAAACTCGCCGGGATGACGGTTCCCGCCATCACCTCAAAGGGGGTGATCGGGTCTTCGATGCGATGCGGATTATCGGTCGCAGACTCCGATCGCTCACCAAGGAAGTCGAGCTTGCGGATCTGCCGGCCGGGATAATCGTCGCGTTCGGCGCCGAACGGGATCGGCGCTTGCGCCGGTCCCGGGAATTCAAAGGGCGATGCTGGGAGGGTGTCGATCAACGGCGATGGTTTCGTCGCCTTATCCAAGCGCGAAGCGAGCTGGAAGAAGACGCCCGCCTCCCTCGCTTCGGTCGCGATCTGCGCTTCGCGCAAGGCGGCTTCGCGCGCGGCGTCGGCTTCGGGAGAATTCCGGAACGGCGTCGGCGACAGGGCCGCGTAGTCGGGACGTTCGAGAAAGCTTTCATCGCCCGAGGCGGCGAGCGATCGTTCAGCCTCCAGGAGCGCGGCGCCCAGATCTCCTGGCAGGGGCGCGCCCAATTGCGGCTTCACCTCGGCGTAGGATTTCGGGAGCGCCTCGAGGCCTTCGGCTTTGGGCTTGGTCTCGACATTATAGAGTTCCTTGGGCGCGGCCTCATCAAACGCGCGCGGCGGCTTCAAGGCGAGGCTCGCCGCGGCGAAGATGAGAAGGCCTGCGCCGCCCGCGGCGATCATCAGCGCGTTCCTGTTCAAGCGCGTGACGGCGCGCGGCGCCGCGCGCAAGCGCAGCGCGTCCGGTTCGTCCTTTTGACGTTTGTCCTGGGCAACGGCGCTCATCTCAGATGCGCCCTTTGAGGTCGGTGCGGAGGATGCGCACGACCGACTGGCGTTTTTCGCCAAGACGCAGCTCCGCCGCCGAAAACAGCCGGTCGACGACATAGTAATTCCCGCGCATGCGGTAATTGACGAGCTCGGGCTTGCCGTCGCGCGACAAGACGAAGAGCGGCGGGGCCTCGCCTTGCGCGATCGTCTCCGGGAACTGGATGAAGACCTGCTCGCCGTCGTCGAAAGCGCGAACGGGTCGCCAATGGGGACGGTCGCCCTCGATCTCATAGCGGAACTTCAGATTGTCCGGATTGATGGCAGGGGCGACGACAAATTCTTCCGCCTCATTCGCGCGCACAGCTTCTTCGCGGCGCTTCATCAAATGGTCTTGCGGGTAGGTCCAGGAGATCGCCGCCATATAGGTTTCGCGGAAGGAGCGCATTTCGAGGTGATAGGCGCGCCGGTCCGTGGCGATGACGAGATTGGTCGAGAGACCCGGCGCGATCGGCTTGACGAGAATATGAACCCGCTCGCCCGCTGCGGCGCCGCTTCCGCCGGCGCCGCCACTTGAAGTGTCGCCGACGACCCAGCGCACGGTGTCGCCGGCGGAGACCGAGTTCAGTCGCTCGCCCGGTTCAAGCGCGATGTCGGTCACCTGTTCGGGCGCGGCGTAAAGCCGGTAAAGCGCGCCTTCCATGAACGGATAGACCTGCACCGCATTCACGAAGCGGTCGAGATCGGGCTCGATCTTGGCGAGGCTGTTCGCCGCATCGATCTGCTCGAAGGG
>CALKYG010000438.1 GCA_938003575.1 uncultured Alphaproteobacteria bacterium | reverse complement strand
TCGACAAATGGGACCTTCACATGCTGCACTGGACGGCGTGGGAGAAGGGCGTCAAGTCGCTTTATTACTGCCGCTCGAAATCGGTGCAGCGCGCGGGCTTCGCCAATTCCAAGAAGTCGGCCGACGAAACCGCCGCCGCGCGCGAGGCGGCGACAGAACCCGGCATGGAGAATGTCGGCGTCATGATGCAGCGCGCGGCCAAAACTGATTATGACGAGTGTCTTGCGTGTCAGTGATGTTTGCGCGCACGGGATGACGCGGACGGCGGCGTAAGACGACGCGCCGCCGGTCCGGCATGACGGCGTTGCGGGAGAAAATCCCGCGAAACTAAGACGCTCAAACGCTCAAGGCGGTCTTCAATTCCGTGTGGCCGAAGCCTTTTTCGTAATCGAGGATCGAGATGACTTCGGGCTCGACGCGATAGAACCGCATGTCGAAGTCGGTCGTCATCGCCTCGAAACTTTCCGCTTCGGGAAAACGCTGCATCATCAGCGCGCCGACGCGGCTCGCCTCCTTGTCGTCGGTGACGGGAAAGGCGCGCGCGCCCATCGACAGGCCGCGAATATGGGCCCAGTCGTCATAGGGCGGCGTCGCCGTCACCGAAACGCGATTGTCATGCGCGATGTTCTGCGCCTTCTGCGATGAGGCGCCGCAGCCGAAATAGATCGTCTCCCCGTCATGGACGAAGGAAACGACCGTCGCCTGCGGAAAGCCGTCGGGCCGTTTCGTGGCGATGGTGATGTCCTTCGTGTCGTTCAGAACATCGACGACGAATTTCTTCGATTTCGGGTCCAGGGGTACGCTCATGACCTAGCCTCCTCTCTGACGCCGTAATCATGCCGGAAGCGGCGCGGCGGCGCCTTGACCAGGATCAATTGCGCCGGGCCGCCGCGTCATTGTCCGGGGGTCAGCCCGACCTCGGCCCAGCCGTCGCTGACATAGATTTCTTCAAACCCGCGGTGTTCGAACCCGTCATTGCAGGCAGCCCAGTCGCTCGCGAAGATCCTGAAATCGGCGCTTGGAACCGGCGTCACACAGACGTCGTAGCGCCCGTCCCAGACCAGATTGCGGGTGAAGGCGAAATAATAGGCGACGCCCTCATAGGGGCCGGCGCCGTCGCCGAACTCGAATCCTTCGCAGGCGTTTTCGGCGATCTCGACCCAGCCTTCAGCGACCCAGCCCTCGCCGGCCGGATAGGAAACGGCGACCAGCGCCGGTCCGTCCTTCGCCTCGTTGCAGATGCCGATATGGCCGGACCCCCATTGCGCGGCGGCCGGCGAAACGCAAAGCGACAGGACGGCCAGCACGGCCACGGGATAAACGCGCAACATCGGCGAGGCCTCCCCTTCAATGCGGAGGGAGAGCTTACGCCCGTCGTCCGACTTGACAATCCTCCACGCCCCGACGCTCTCGCGCAGACCGGCGCCGCGTCAGTCCGCGTCAGCCGCTTTTTCCCCGCGCGTGATCGTCAGTTCGACGCCGCCGACGGCGAGCCCGCGCCAGCCGACTTTTGCGCGGTTATAGACCGCGCCGTCCTCGCGCAGGACAAGCACGTCGCGAAAGCCGACGCGCGTCGCGCCGCCGCCTTTTTTCGGCAGATCGACCTTGTATTCAAGGCGCAGCGCCGGCCCGTCCATATAGCCGACGGCCTCGCCGACGACATCCTCGCGCACGCCGCGCCACGTCCCGTCCGGCTGGCGCGTCAGGCGCCAGGTTTTGCGGTCCTTCTCGCCGTCGTCATAGGCGAAATCCTCAACGAGGGTGAAAACGCCGCCCTCATAGGTTCCGTCGAGATAGGCGGTGAACGCCCGGCGCGTGCCGGTGATGGAGCGGAATTCGCCCCGCCCCACCGTCTTGCCGGCGAGATCGCGCTCGATGACAAAGGGCCGCGCCGCATCGGCAAAGGGCGGCGTTGCGGGTTTTCCCGCGCAGGCGGCGATCGATGGCGCCGCTGCGGCGAACGCTGGATTGAGCATAAATGACGACTCCGTGGTTTTGTCGTCTACCGGGCCGGCCGCGCCGGGGATCA
>CALKYG010000437.1 GCA_938003575.1 uncultured Alphaproteobacteria bacterium | reverse complement strand
GCGAGCATACTCTATCACCTTCACGAGGCTGTTTCCTGCGCCGTCGAACGCAGGCATAAGTTCTGATCATGAACGCGCGCGCCCAGATTCAACCGGCCATCATGTCAGGAGGATCGGGAACGCGCCTGTGGCCAATGTCGCGAATGGCGCGGCCGAAACAATTTCTGCCGCTGCTCGCCGACATCTCGCTTTTTCAGGAGACGATTGAACGCTTTTCCGGCGCCGGCGAGATTGAATTCCTGGCTCCCGTCGTCATCGCGGGGGAAGCGCATGTCGGCTTGATTCTTCGCCAACTCGAAGAGACCGGCGTCGTTCCGGCGGCGATCATCGTTGAGCCGGCGCCGCGCAACACCGCCGCCGTCGCTGCGGTCGCCGGCGCCTGGACGTCAAGACACAGGCCGGGCGCCTTGACGCTTCTTGCGCCTGCCGACCATCACATCGCCGATGCGGCGGCGTTCCGCGCAAGCGTCGCCCAAGGGGCCGCCGCGGCGGCGAAAGGCGCGATCGTCGCCTTTGGAGTGAAGCCGACTGAACCCCATACGGGATACGGCTATATTGAAATCGGCGCGCCGATCGCTGACGGCGTCGCCGAGATCCGCGCATTTCGTGAAAAGCCGGACCGGACGACCGCTGAGTTTTATTTGAAGAGCGGGCGGCATTTCTGGAACGCCGGCATATTCCTCTATTCGCCGGAAACGATGGCGGGCGAGCTTGCGTCCTTTGCGCCGCAAATTGCGCGCGAAGCGGCGAACGCCTTGAACAGGGCGTCATTGGACGGACCGCTTTGTCGGCTGGACGGCGAAAGCTTCTCCGCCTGTCCGTCTGATTCCATCGACTACGCCGTCATGGAGAAAACGAAACGCGCCGCCGTCGTCGGCCCCGTGGACGCCGGCTGGAGCGACATCGGCGCATGGACGGCGATTCCGGATTGCGGCGACGACGGGCGCGTCGCGGCGCTCGACTGCGACGGCGTCGTGATCAAGACCGACGGAACCTTTGTCGGCGCCGTCGGCGTTTCCGATCTGATCATTGTTGCGACCGGCGACGCTGTTCTCGTGGCGCCGAAATCACGTGCGCAGGATGTCAAACTGCTTGTCGATGAACTGAAGCGGCGCGGGCGCGAGGATCTGCTCTGATGGGCAAGCGCATCGTCGTCTCCGGGGGCGCCGGATATATCGGCAGCCATGTCTGCGTCGAACTCCTGAACTCAGGACACAAGGCGCTTGTCATCGACAATTTCGCCAATTCGAGCCCGAAGGCCCTTGAACGGATCGCCGAAATCGCCGGCGAGGGCGTCAGCCTCTTAAAGGCGGACCTTGCTGATCCAGCTGACGCTGCGCGCATCATTGACGCCGTAAGGGCGTACAAGCCGCACGGCGCGATCCATCTTGCCGGTCTGAAAGCCGTCGGGGAATCGGTCGCTGATCCGGTGCGCTATTATTCAATCAACCTGCCGGCGACATTCACGCTTGTCCGCGCGCTTGAGGAAGCAGATGCGCGCACGATCGTCTTTTCATCGTCGGCGACCGTATACGGCGATCGCAACGCCAGCCTCGTCGCTGAAAACGGCTCAGTCGGGCCCACAATCCCCTATGGCCGCACCA
>CALKYG010000436.1 GCA_938003575.1 uncultured Alphaproteobacteria bacterium | reverse complement strand
AGCCGTCCGCCGTGCGCGCAAGCTCATCCGCAAGAAGCTCCAGCGCGAAGGCGGCGTCTAGTCTCTGGCCCGGGTTGCGGGTCCCCCGACGGGACGCCGATGCTTGCCAAACGCTCAGAGTCCAAGCGACATTTGACCTTGAGGATTTCGCCGGCCCTGTCTTAATGGGGCCGGTTTTTCTGTTTCGCAGACGTACATGCGCACCCTGTCCATCCTTTTCGCGGCCTGCCTTTTCCTTTCATCCTGTGAGACCATCAAAGGCGTCGGCCGCGACATCGAAAACGCCGGCGAAGCGATTGACGATGCGGTCGACGAATAAAGAGGGGTCCGCGCCGAAGGTGCGTCCGCGGCGCCGCAGTCATGACAAATTTCGCCCGTTGCGCTGCAAATAATTCATTCAGATGTTGGTGAATCGCTCGTTCCACGGGCTAAAATCACCGTCATGAGGCCGCTGGCGCCGAGCGCGCCGCAGGACTGAGGGGATCTGGGAGCGTGTCGAAAATGTTGCGAATTGCAGGAGCTCTGGCCGCCGCTGCGGCCGCCTTCGGACCGGCGTACGCCGCAGACCGCCCCGTCCGCGAAGCGCAGCAGATCGACGAACCCCGTCTCGATCCGATTTTCGGCCAGAAGCGCCCGGAGCGCGAAGACGACCGCCCGCGCATCGTCAATGACGAGGAATTCGACCAGGACAAGAAATGGCATCCTCTGCGCGATTTCGTCGGCGTCTTGACGTTCCTGGCGCCGTCCAACACCGACCTTTCGATTGGCATCGGCCCCGAATACCGTCCCGATTATTTCGGCTCTGACGATTTCGAGTGGGTCGCCGACCCGGAAGTCTTTGTAAAGTTCCGAAACTTCGTCTTCCTCGACAATGACGGCGCCGACATCGCCCTTGTCGGATTTTCCGGCTTCAGCTTCGGCCCATCGCTGCGAGTCGTCGGCGACCGCGACGAAAAAGACAATATCGCGTTGACCGGCCTTGGCGACATCGACCGCACGCTTGAAATCGGCGGCTTCGCCGCAACGAAATTCGTCGACCGGATTCTTGTCCGGTTCAAGATCCGCAAAGGCATCGTCGGAGGGCATGACGGCCTGATCGTCGACGCCGCCGGCACCGCTCTGCTTTTCCGCTATGGACGGCTGTCCACGTCCGTATCGGCGAACGCGACCTGGGTCGGCGAGCGCTACGCCGACACCTTCTTCTCCGTGACGCCGGCGCAATCGCTCGCCTCGGGCCTGCCTGTTTACGACGCGCCGCGCGGCATGCGCGATATCGGCGGCAGCTTCAACGCCTATATCAATATCGGCAAGAAATGGTCGCTGAATCCCTACGTCACCTACAGCTATATCTTCGACAGTTTCGCAGAGACCCCGATCATCGCGCAATACGGCGACCGCAATCAGTACCGCGCCGGATTCCACCTGATGCGCGAATTCAATCTCAAATGGCGCTGAACACGCCGGCGCGAGAGCCGGGCCGCGGCGCTGACGCGGGCGCTCAACTCTTCCCGGGGCGGTAATCCCGCGTCGCTTCGGCGAGCACGGCCTCAAGCGTCGCCGCCGGCGTCTTCCACTCTTCGGCGGCGAACAACGGCGCCTGATCCGCATAGTGCGGCGAATTTCTGTCGAGAGTCGCTGCGCCGAACTGGTGGATCGTCCTCAGCTTGCGCGCGCCGTCCGGCGCCCATTCCGCGACCATGATGTAAGTGTCGCCCGCGATCGCGTCACCCGGCCCTTTTGAATAATCCGATTGCGAATAGATCGCCCGCAAGGTGTCTGGCCCGCCGTCGAGCGCGATGTCGATGTCGCCGCGCTTCAGACGGTTGACCTCGCCCC
>CALKYG010000435.1 GCA_938003575.1 uncultured Alphaproteobacteria bacterium | reverse complement strand
CAACGAGATTGCTAACGAGCTTGTCGAAATCGGAGCGATCTACGCACTCTTTGAAAATGCGCGGCGGGCGCGGCGCGGAATGTCGAAAGAAGCCTATGCGCGCGAAATGGCGGCCCTGCTTGCGCCTTTTTCAACGATCGCCGCCAGGACGGAAGGGGCCGTTTCAAGACGCGCCAGGGCGGCCGACGAGATAGCGGCGAGATCGGCTGAGAACCCTATGCTCTACGACCCGTTCACAAAGGCCGTCATGGCGAAAGACGGCGTCAACATGGGCGCGTCGATTGTGATGACGAGCGCGGGAAAGGCCCGATCTCTCGGCGTCAGCGAAGATAAATTCGTCTACCTGCACGGCCATTGCGATACGGTTGAAAAACCGATCATGGAAAGGCCGGATCTCGGCGCGTCACCAGCGATGGCCGCCGCCTATCGGACCGCGCTTGACCGCGCAGTCGTTTCCGTTCGAGACGTCCGGCATCTCGATTTCTACAGCTGTTTTCCGGTCGCGGTGTTCGCCGCCTGCGAAGGATTGGGCGTCGACTTGAATGATGAGCGCGCAATAACGACAATCGGCGGTCTTCCCTTCTTCGGCGGCCCGGGAAACAATTATTCATTGCATGCGCTTGCCGGGCTTGTTCGAATATTGCGCCGGGACCGGAACGCATTCGGCGTCATCGGCGCAAACGGCGGATTTCTGACCAAGCATTCCGTCGGCGTTTATTCGACAACGCCGCCGGCCTCGCCGTTTGCGCCTTCAGATGATAGAGCCGTCCAGGCCCGGCTCGATGCGTCGCCCGGCGCCCGCTGGACCGAAACAGGCGAGGGCGAAGCGGTTATCGAGACCTACACCGTGACGCACAAGAAGGGAGCGCCGCATCGGTCTCATGTCATTGCGACGATGAAGTCGTCCGGACTGCGGACGCTTGCGGTAACTGCTGCGGAGGACCGGGAGACGCCGTTCCTGATGGACCGCGAAGACATGCTTGGCGCGACAGTCTTCATCCGGCCCGAGGAACGGGGAAACAGTTTCACCATTGTCAAGCCTTCGCCGCTCGCACGTTGAGCGGCGCCGCCGAACATGCGAGGACCGGGCGCCCGAAAATAGCTGAGCGAGCGCGAATGGAAAAGACATCCGCCACAGGGGAGCTGACATGCTGGGTCGTGACCGACGGCCGCGCCGGCATAGAAGCGCAGGCGCTCGGGCTCGCGGAAGCGGTTGCCGAAACCCGGCCGCTGCAAATTTCGGTGAAGCGCGTCATCATTCAATCGCCGTGGCGACATCTGCCGAGACAATTCTGGGGCGACGCGCTTTCGAGGTTGGATCAGGCCGGCGCGTCGCTGGCGCCGCCATGGCCTGATCTCTGGATTGCTTGCGGACGCCTGTCGGCGCCGCTGTCGATCGCCGTCAAACGGAAAAGCCCGTCGACATTCGTAGTGCAGCTCCAGGATCCGCGCGCGCCCGCCTCGCTTTTCGACCTCGTAATCGCGCCTGAACATGATGGCGTATCAGGGCGGAACGTGGTTTCGATCGTCGGCTCGACAACGCGTGTCCGTCGCCGCGACCCGTCATTGGCGGAGCGCCGCGCAGCGCCTCTTGTCGCCGTGCTGATCGGCGGACCGAACAGGGCCTTTCGCTTCGGGAGAACCGACGCCCGCTCGCTGAGCGAGCAATTGAAACGTCTTGCCGATGAGGGTGTGTCGCTCTCCGTCACCACATCGCGCCGCACGCCCCCGGAAGCTGCGCGGATTCTCGAGGAAAGCCTGAGCGGCGCCGCCTGCAAATTCTGGCGGGCTGATTGCGGCGAAAAAGAGGCGAACCCCTATCCGGAAATGCTCGAAGGCGTCGATGCCGTCATTGTCACGGAAGACAGCGTCAACATGGCGGTTGAGGCGGCGATGACCGGCGCACCCGTGCACATTGCGCGATTGCGCCGCAAGCCGTTTTCCTCCGCTTCGAAATTCGACGCATTTCACAACAGCCTTATGGCGCGCGGCGCGGCGAAATATTTCGACGGTGAGATCGAACATTTCTCCTATGAGCCGCTCAATGAGACGAAGCGCGCCGCGGCCGAGTTGAGCCGAAGACTGGAGCGGTTCGCCTCTTCGAGGTTTCGATAAGGCGTTTTCTTTCTGCGGCGGGGCGGCTCGCCAAATTTTCCTGATGTCCTACATTTGTCGCACGAGTTAACCGGCGATGGTGAGCCTCCAGTTGACGCGGCACCCCTGCGTCTAAACCTTCGCCGGCGCTTGTTCGAGCAAATGTGAGCCCTCTGATCTTGCTCGACAACTGGCCGGATCCTTCCCCAAGGGTCCGGCCTTTTTTCGCTTATTGCGTCATCGCGCGGAGCATCCACGCCGTTTTCTCATGCGTCTGAATTCTGACCGTCAGGAGATCTTCGCTGGCGGCGTCGTTGACCTCCCCGGCGGTTTCCAGCGCCGTTCGGGCGCGCCGCACCAACATTTCGTGCCCTTCAAGCAGGTTCTTAACCATCTGATCGGCTTTGGGCGGCGTCTCGTCCGCGCTTTCAATTGAGGCGAGCGACGCGAACACGCGCCCGCTGGCGGGCGCGAACGCGCCAAGCGCGGGCACGCGTTCGGCAATCTCGTCGAGGGCCGTCCACATTTCGCGATACTGCTCCTCAAACATCGCATGCAGCGCAGCGAATTGCGGGCCGGTCACGTTCCAATGATAGGCGTGCGTCTTCTGGTAGAGGACGTAGGTGTCTGCGAGAACGCCGTTCAGCGCTTCCGCAACGGCGCTCCTCGCGTTGGCGTCGAGGCCGGTATTGAGTTTTTCCATCATTTCTCTCCTTTTTGGCCGCTCATCATCTGGCTTCAATATAGGGAGCCGTTCTTGATCAGGCAAATTGATAATATGATAACGATATATTCAGGAAATAGATTGCTATGAAAGGCTTTCGCAAAAGCGCTTGATCCGCCTGCACGCCTCCTCAAGCTCCGCCATCGACGCTGCGTA
>CALKYG010000434.1 GCA_938003575.1 uncultured Alphaproteobacteria bacterium | reverse complement strand
CGCCGTAATGCCGCCGCCGCCATAATCGAGGGAGCCGTCGAGCGTAAGGCTCGTCTCGCCTATAACGGCCTCAACCCCGTGGATTTCAGCGGTCTTTCGTTGGGGGACGACGCTCGCGGCGGCGTCCAGCCGATCGACGGCGAAGCTCCTCGTCGCTTGTTCGGCGCGCAATTCCAGTATCCTGAAGCTGACATCGATCCGGTCGCCCTGCGTTTCGTGCGGCGCAAGATTGACGATGGCGGAACGAATCGAGAGAGCCGCGGCCTCTCCCTTGAAGAGCGCGGGCCCGGATTGGAGTTTCAGCATCCAGCCGCGCGCCGCATCCTTCTCGATGCTTGCGCGGCCGTCATCGGCGATGACGTCCCAGGAAACGCCGTCAACCCGGATCGACTGTTCGCCTCGGCATGAAAAGATAATTCGTCCCGGCGAATAGGGAAGCGCGTCAATGTCAAGCGTTTGACACGAATACCGGTCATCGCCGGAAACAATGACGAAGTCGCCGACCGATCCGCGCAGATAAAATGGATAGCCTTGGGCGCGCAGCGCGCCGTGAGTGACGAATGCGCCCTGCGCGGCCGCGGCTTGCGCGAATTCTAAAAGGCTGTCGCGCATCAAGCTTTCACCGGCGCCCCAGATGAGCCGCCAGAAAACCAGAAAGACGCCGAAGGCGGCGAGCGGACCGTAAAGCAGCAGCCTGTTGGCTCGGCCGTTCATGCCGATTCGAGCCCGGCTCTCAACGCGCGTTCAAGAGCTGGAATGAACTCGCGGCGCTGCAGCTTCGGGGGAATCGCCGGCAAGAACCGGATCGTAATGGTCCCCGGCGTTTTCAAGCCGCCTGGAAATCTCCAGTACTCGCCGGAATTATGAACGGCTGGAGTAACCGGCGCGTCGGCGACGAGGTACATTCCGGCGACGCCGGGCTGCAGCGGCCCAAGCGCGCCGGGAGGCCCTCTCGTTCCTTCTGGAAACACGACGATCTGATCGCCCCTTTTGATGTGCGCTTCGGTTTCGCGGCGAAGCGCGCGCAGAGCTTTCGCGCCGGCGCTGCGATCGACCGGCACGCCCGTCCTGTTCGCCCACCATCCGTATACCGGAATGCGAAGCAACTCCTTCTTGAACACGACCGCGGGCCTTGGAAGCAGCGCCAGCAGCGCAATTGTCTCCCACATCGACTGATGGTTGGCGGCGACGATTGCAGGTCCCGCGGGGATCCGGTCGGCCCCTTCAATTCGATATCTGCCCCCGCAGATGACAGCCAGTCCCGCAAGGGCGGTGTGCGCCCACAGCCGCGTGATCGCGCGCGCGGCGCGCCGGTCGAGCAGCGCCGGCAGGCAGATGATCCCCATCACCGCCGTGACGAGCGCAAGATAAAGATCAAAAAGATAGGAACGCGCGGCTGTCATCAAATCCGTGCTGTGGTGAATATTCGCTGCAGGCGCCGCGGTCAGGTGACAATCGTTTTTATGCGAGCGACGAGATATTTTGTATACTCGCCGCCCAGTCTTTTCCAGTCCGCGGCGGTCTGCGGGCGTCCATTCGCGTCAAGGCTCCCGGATGCGACAGGATAGGGCGTGATTTCGACATCGGGGAGGCGGTCTCTGGTTTCTATGAGCGCGCGCGGCATATGGAAGTCGGACGTCACGAGGATCAGCGATCGGTATCCGTTCCTGCGTATCCAGTTGTCGAGTTCCGAGGCGTTGCCCTCGGTTGTCTGCGCCTCAAGCCCAAGATCGACGCAGCAATCGAAGAGCGCCGGTTCGCCAGGCCAGATTTTGGCGAGGTCAGGACGACTGACATTCGGATTCACGCCGGAAATGAGCAGGCGCTTTCCGGCTCCGCTGTTGAGCAGGCGCATCGCCGATGTCACCCGGTCCCCTCCGCCGGTGAAGACGACAACAGCGTCGGCGGGGGCCGGAGCTGTCGATGTCTGCAGCGGCAAATTCGCGATAAAAACGACGAGACCGGCAGCCCAGGCGAGCGCTACGAAAAGAACAGCCGACAAAAGACGCTGCACGATCACGCTCCCTCAGATCCCGCCGCTGCGACGATAACCCTAATGCCGGCGCCGGGTCCAGTTGCCGCCTAATAGGTCTCCCGAAGGGTCCGAAGGACGGTCATTCTGGCTGCGACCGCCGTCACAAGACAAATCGCGATCGGCACCGACAGCAGCGGGAAGACAAGGTCCGGACCGAAGGCAAGGCCCGGCAGCAGAAATCCTTCGGCTCCACGGGCGCGAGTCGCCAGCGCAAACAGGCTCAGGAGAAAAATCGCGGCGATCAGTCCGAGCGCGGATCCGCGCAAGCCGATGACGGTGAATCTCCTTTGAACCTCATTGGCGATGAAATCATCCGTCGCGCCGACAAGGTGGAGGAGCGAAACGACTTCGGCATTCGCAGACAGGCCGGCTCTCGCGGCGAAGATCGAAATTGCGCACGCGGCGCCCATGACGAGCGCAAATACAGCGAACGCCAGCGCCTGGCCCGATCGTGCGGCGTTGGCGAG
>CALKYG010000433.1 GCA_938003575.1 uncultured Alphaproteobacteria bacterium | reverse complement strand
CTTGAAGAGGCCGGCCTTGGCAAGCAGCGATGTATGACGCCACAGACTCGGATTGACTGTCGCGGGCGCGGGGCCCTTCAAGAAATCATAGGCGCTGAAACGCCAGACAACATTGCCGCCAGCGTCGCGTATATCCGGGGTTGACGGGCCTGCGATAAGGCCGCGCGCCGCGAATTCCTCGTCTTCGTCACTTTGCGGCAGCTGCATGGCCGCTGCCGCATTGGCCGCGCGGGTTGCATCGGTTGCGGCGGAATTCGCGGCTGAGGCCGCTCCTGCGAACAGGAACACGCAGAAAGCCGTCGTCAGTCGAAGCATCGCTGTCTCCCGAGATTGCCGAGGGCGAACAGTATCTGATCTGATTGGAGTGCGCACGAATCAATCGCAGGCGCCCTTTTTCGCCTTCCCTCGCAAGAAAATGCGCATGCCGCCCCGCCGCCCGGGAGGCCCGTTGAACCGGAGCCGGCGCGTTCCGTCGATTCGCCGTTCGGGGAAGAGCTTACTGATCCCAACCCGGATTTTCGCGCTTGAGTTTTCGCATTAGGCCGGGCCAGGCGAGATTGTCCCCCATTCCCTCCGCGAATGCCGGCGCACCCTGCTGCATAACCTTTGCGCCCATCGCCGGCGGCTCCTCGCGCGGCGCCTTTGTGTCGCTCAAGGCGAGAATTTGGGCCCTGCACGCCTGTTCAAGAAAATACATCCGCAGGAACGCCGTCGCGCAATTTGCGCCCACCGTCAGCAATCCGTGGTTTCGCAATATCAGGAAGCCATGATTGCCCATGTCGCGGACCAGCCGTTCGCGCTCATCAAGGTCGGTCGCGATGCCCTCATAGTCGTGATAGGCGACGTCATCATGCACAATCATCGCGAATTGCGAATAACGGCGCAGGCCGTCCTGCTGCGCCGACACCGCGACGCCGTGCGGCGTGTGCGTATGCAGGACGCAATGCGCGTCGGCCCGAGACATGTGCAGCGCCGAGTGTATCGTGAACCCCGCCGGGTTGGTGAAATAGGGAGTCTCCTGAACGGCGTTTCCCTGCATGTCGACCTTGATCAGCGACGAAGCGGTCATTTCATCGAAGAAAAGGCCGTAAGGATTGAGGAGAAACCTCGACTGGCCGTCTTCCGACGGCAGGCGAACGGAAACATGCGTGAAAATCATGTCGTCCCAGCCATAGAGCGCGACGAGGCGGTAGGTCGCCGCAAGCTCGCAGCGAAGGCGCCATTCTTCCGCCGACACCTTGCCCTTCAGGGACGGTAGGGTAGATGGATCCGGAAGATTGAAACCGGGCTCAATACCGATGGTCTCGACTTTAGCGGTTGCTGTCATGGCGTTTCTCCTCGTCCGGTCGCCGCCATCTTAATCGCTTTGCAGTCCATGGCGATAGCGTGCCGCATTTCCAGAATGAAAAATCGACGCCTATGAATTATCGCATTCTTCCGATCCGTCGACAGGCGTCATGACCCAAGTGAGCGCCACAAGCGGTTCTCCGGGTTCATCCTCCCGCCAGAGAATTTCCGCCAGCTCGTCAAGCAGTGAATTGATCCGCCTCAACGATCGCCGGGACGGCCGGTTTATCAGACGGAACATGCCAAGATTGCGATAAGGCCCCTCTGACTTTGCCGCCCGCGATCCGATCCCTGCGGCGAAATCACGATCCGACTGGCGCAACATTGCTCCGACGATCCCGCGCATCAGGTCCGCATTTTCCGCATCACTTAGCGCCTTCTTCAATCGGACCCGCGGCGCAGGCGTTGAATAAAGCCGTTCGGATTTCCGGTTTACCACTTGAGCGCCGGCCTCGACTGCGAGGCCGACCGCCACGAGTTGGCG
>CALKYG010000432.1 GCA_938003575.1 uncultured Alphaproteobacteria bacterium | reverse complement strand
GACGCGGGATTTGTACGCCGCATATTCCTCGCCGAATTTGCGGGCGAGATAGGCTTCCTCCGGCCTGATGACGAAGAAGTGAAAGATCAGTCCGGCGAAAACCGTCGTTATGATGATCCAGACATTCAAAGTCGCTATGCCGAACCCCGTTCCGAACAGCACCATCGCAAGATAAATCGGATTGCGCGAGAATTTGTAGACGCCCTTCTGGAAGAGATCGCTTGCGGGCGTCTGCGGCCTCAGGCCCTGCCCTTTCTCGGCGAAAATCGCAACCGCAGAAAGCGCAAGCCCGAGAGAGGCGATGATCAGCAATCCGCCAAGGCCCTCGGCGAATGCGCGAGGCAACGGCAACCGTCCCCCGACGAAGAGGCGGATCAAATATCCCGCAACAAGCGCAAGAAAGAGGACGGTCGGCGGGTGCAGTCTCACCGCCGGGCGATCCTCGGCCTCCTGCACGGCGTTCATTGGATCCGGAGCGAATTCATCGACCATGCTCTAACCTCTCGCGCGCAACAGCCGCCCTTTTTCTCGCTGCCAGTCGCGTTTCTTCTCGGCATCCCGCTTGTCGGGCGCCTTCTTGCCGAGAGCAAGGCCGATTTCGAGCTTGGCGATGCCGCGGTCATTGAAATAAAGCTTTAGCGGCGCGATCGTATAGCCTTTGCGCTCAACCGCCTGAGCAAGCCTTGCAACTTCTTTCGAGTGAAGCAGCAGTTTACGCGGGCGCTTCGGCTCGTGATTGAGGCGATTGCCCGCGGAATATTCCGGGATGTTCGCGTTTATAAGCCAGATCGCACCGCCTTCCGGCGAACAATAGGCTTCCTTGATCGTCGCCTTGCCCTCGCGCAGCGCTTTGACTTCAGTGCCGCTCAGCACCAATCCCGCCTCCAGGACGTCCTCGATATGGTAATCATACCGGGCGCGACGGTTGTCTGCGACGAGCTTCGCGGCGGCGTCCTTTTTCGGCGCCATCAGTCTGCCAGCCCAAGACCGGAAAGGACCTTGCGCACGCGCGCTTTCGTCGCTTCCGACGGCGAAACCAGCGGCAGCCGAAGCTCGCCGGAACAAAGGCCAATCACCGAGAGCGCATATTTCACGGGACCGGGAGACGTTTCAGCGAAAAGGACTTCATGCAGCGGCGCCAGCCGATCCTGAATGGCGACCGCCTTGTCATAGTCATGCGCGAACGTCGCCGCGTGCATCGCCGCGCAAAGATCGGGAAGAATGTTTGCTGTGACGCTGATGCAGCCGACGCCGCCCATCGCATTGAACCCGACGGCGGTCATGTCTTCGCCCGAGAGCTGGATGAAGTCCGGGCCGCTCGCAAGGCGCTGCAAGGCGACGCGCGCAAGATCGCCGGTCGCATCTTTCACGCCGACAATACGCGGCAGTTTTGACAACACGCCGATCGTTTCGACAGAGAGGTTGGCGACCGTTCTGCCCGGCACATTATAGAGGATGATGGGAAGGTTCGTCGCATCGTGAAGCGCTGTGAAATGCGCGACAAGCCCCGCCTGCGTCGGCTTGTTGTAATAGCCGGTGACGGCGAGAAGCGCGTCGGCGCCCGCCTTTTCCGCATGACGCGCGAGTTCGATCGCCTCCGCCGTCGAATTCGACCCGGCGCCCGCCATGACCGTCGCACGCCCGCCGGCCGCTTCAACGGCCAGCGAAATCAGCCGCCGGTGTTCGTCATGGGTGAGCGTCGCGGACTCGCCCGTCGTGCCGGCCGGAATGACGGCCGCCGTCCCGCCGCTGATCTGGCGGTCGATCAGCCGCTGGAAGGCGTCATCATCGACGGCGCCGTCGCGAAACGGCGTCACCAGCGCCGTCATCGAGCCTTTAAGGATTTTCATGGGCTTTACAGGTCCTCACTCTGGCAGTGCGGATACATCTAACCGGAAATGGCGGCAAGTTTCGGCGCTTTTGAGGGTAAAGGCATGCATTTCCCGGCAAATCGGCTACGATGCGTCATCCGGTCAGGGGATGCGTTTTCGAGAATGGAACGGTTGGGGAAAGCTGGCTTCGGCCTGATAGCGGGGGTTTTGACGGCTCTGGCGGCGGCGGCGCTTCCTGCAGGAGCGGTCGATGCGCCGAGGCTGAAACCGCCGCCGCCGGGTCCCGCCTATCTCGAACAGGCGGACCTGTCCCGCCTTGCGGCCGTCAAAGACGCCGTCTCGCGCCGCGATTACCCGCGCGCGCGGTCGCTCGCCGCGGAGATGAAGGACCCGACAGCCCGAAGCCTCGCCGAATGGTACTATTTCGACGCGGAAGACCCGCTCGTATCGATCGAGGCGGCGGATCTTTTCCTCGACACTCACCCCGAATGGCCTTCGACGCAGAAAATCCAGGCGCATGCCGAAAAGCGAATGAGCTGGACGCTTTCGCCATCCGTCATTCTGGCGTTTTTTGACTCGCGCGACCCCGTCACCGGCGAGGGAAAACTGCAACTCGCGCGCGCGCAATTCGCGACGGGCCGCGCCGAGGCGGCCGAATTGCATGTCAAGGATGCGTGGATCAAGAACAACTTCACGCTGCCCGACGAACAGAGATTGCTGTCGAATTTCGGCGGCCGGCTTTCCGCAGACGATCATTTCATGCGCGCGGACCGACTGCTTTTCGCGCGCGAGGTGACGACGGCCAAACGCGTCTTTTCGCGCCTGCGCGGGGACGAACGCCGAAAGGCCGAGGCGCGCGCGGCGCTCCTCCTCGGCGGCGCCGACGGTCCGCGCCTTTATAACAATCTTTCCGCCGGCGAGCGCGCAGACGCCGGCGTCATGCTCGCCGCCGTTCGTCACTTCCGGCGCGCCGAAGAAGAACCGCGCGCAATCGCGATCGCGCGCAACGCGCCGACTGATCCAGCTGCGCTCAGAAATCCTGAGCGGTGGTGGGATGAACAAAATCTCCTGATGCGCTGGGCGCTGAAAAACCGGCAATACGCCGACGCCTATACGATGGCGTCGCATCACGGACTGGAACCGGGAACGGCCGACTTCGCTGAAGCGGAATTCAACGCCGGCTGGATCGCATTGAGGTTCCTGAATGAACCGGAGCGCGCTGAAAAGCATTTCGCCGCGCTCACGGGCGCTGTTTCGGCGCCTATCTCGCTCTCGCGCGGGTGGTACTGGCTCGGCCGCGCCGCGGAAGCGAAAGGCGACGCTGACGGCGCCCGCGCGCGCTTTGCAAAAGCTGCAGAGCATATTTACACATTCTACGGCCAGCTCGCGGCGGAGAAGATCGGCGGCGAGGCCTTGATGCGCTCGTTTGAGACGTCGCCGGAAGCGAGCCCTGAAGAGAAAGCGCGCTTTGGATCGCGCCCGGCGGTCGCGGCGCTCCGCATGTTGACCGATATCCGCGACGACCGCGCTTTCCTGATTTTCGCCTATCACATCGACGATCAACTGACGTCGCGCGGCGAATTCAGGGAACTCGCCGATCTCGCGATGCGGATGAACGCACCCCATGTCGCCGTGCGCGCCGGAAAGGTCGCGGTCAGATCCGGTTCATTCGCTCCCGAAATCGCCTATCCCGACATTGCGGTGCCAAGCTCCGCCGCGCGTTTCGCGCCATCCGAAGTCATTCTCGGACTCTCGCGGCAAGAGAGCGAGTTCAATCCCCGCGCTTTTTCAAGGGCCGGCGCACGCGGCGTCATGCAGCTCATCCCGTCGACGGCGCAGGCGACGGCGAGAAAAGAAGGCATGAAATACAATCGCGCCGCCCTGCTCGATGATCCCCATTACAATATGACGATCGGGTCGGCGCACCTTTCGCACCTGATCAGCCGCTTCGGCGGATCGTGGATCATGACATTCGCCGGCTATAACGCTGGCGTGAATCGGGTCGATCAATGGGTCAGTTCCTACGGCGACCCAAGAAGCGCATCGGTCGATCCGCTCGACTGGATTGAACAGATTCCGTTCGAGGAAACGCGCAATTACGTCCAGCGGGTGCTCGAAAACAGCCAGATCTATCGCAGCAGGCTGACCAAATCTCCGATTGCCGGATCGCTTTCCCGCGATATAGAGCGCGGCGGCCCTGCGAACCGGACGGCCTCCTCGCCGGCGATCAGTGCGCAAGGGCCCGTGCCGGAAATCCAGCCGCGGATCGTTGCGCTCGCCGAGCCCATTCTTAATCCCGTCATCGTCGCGCCGGAGTCGCTGCAACATGACGTCATCAGCATTCCTGCGCCCGAAAAAAGCACGCGCGTGAATGCAAAATCGCAGAAGGCGCCCGGCGGCCCGATGCGGCGGCCTTCATTCCGGCAGAAGAAGCGGTTTCCGACCGACGTCGCGCCGCGCCACGACGGCTTGACGCCCGATCCTTCTGCGGCCCGGACTGAAGCGAGCGCCAGCATGCCCGTTGAATCGATCGATGAGCCGCCGCCGCTCGTCCGGGAGCCGCTGGCGATGGAGCCCGTCGGCAGCGCAATCGGCGCATCAATCGAGGCGGCCGAAGCCGCCTTTGACGGCGAGGCGTTCATGACCGAGGAAGATGCTGCGGCGGGTCTGACAGGGAGTGCGGCGCCGGACGAGGACGCAGACTCGAGCGGCGAATGCGTGACCTACAGCGACTTCATCGCCGAAACCGCCAAGGATGAAGCCTCGGCCGACGACCTCAACGCCGGCGCGCTCGCCGAATTCCTCGGCGACGGCTCAGGCTGCGACAAGCAATAAGGGGCGGCCTCAGCCGAATTTCGCAACCTTGCCGCAATCTGGCGACTTTTTGCCTTGCATCATCGGCGGAATGTGGACATTTTCCGCCGGCCCGGAGAGGTGGCCGAGAGGTCGAAGGCGCTCCCCTGCTAAGGGAGTATACCCG
>CALKYG010000431.1 GCA_938003575.1 uncultured Alphaproteobacteria bacterium | reverse complement strand
AGCGCGTGTTGACCGCGCGACTTTCGGACGCCTGGTATCTCTATCATCAGGATCTCAAAACGCCGCTTGAAGAGCGCGTGAAAGACCTGGACCGCGTCACGTTTTTCGAAGGGCTCGGTTCGATCGGCGACAAGGCGCGGCGCATTGCGGCGCTGGCGAAGGAAATCGCTCCCGCGGTCGGCGCCGATCCCGACCTTGCGGAGAAAGCCGCGCTGCTCGCGAAAGCGGACCTCACAACCGGCATGGTCTATGAGTTTCCGGAACTGCAAGGGCTGATGGGGCGGTATTACGCGACGGCGCAAGGCGTCAAAGCGGAAATCGCCGACGCCATTCGCGATCACTACAAGCCGCAAGGCGCCGATGACGACGTTCCGACGGCGCCGGTTTCCGTCGCCGTGGCGCTCGCCGACAAGATCGACACGCTGACCGCGTTCTGGGCGATCGGCAAGAAGCCGACCGGATCGAGCGATCCGTTTGCGCTGCGACGCGCGGCGCTCGGCGTCATTGAAATCTGCGGCGCCAATGCGCTGCGCGTGTCGCTTCGCGACGCCGTCAAGGGGGCGTGCGTCGCGATGGACGGACTGCACGCTTTTCCGATGGCCGCCTGGGAAGGCGAGCAGCCGTGGGGCCCGCGCTCGATTCTCGTCGCCTTCTTCCACGACCGCCTGAAAGTTTATCTCAAAGACAAAGGCCATCGCTACGATCATATCGATGCGGTGCTGGCGAAAGCGGATGGCTCGCTGGAAGACGATCTCGTCCTCATCGTCAGGAAGCTCGAAGCGCTCGAAGCCTTCCTCAAAACCGATGACGGCGCCAATCTCGCGGCGGGCTACAAGCGCGCGGCGAACATCCTGAAAGCCGAAGAGAAGAAAGGCGCGCTGCCCGAAAATTCCGCGGTCGATGAAAATGCGCTGCAACAGGCGGAGGAAAAAGCGCTTTTCGCGGCGCTGACGTCAGCGGAGGAAAAAGCGTCAACAGCGCTCGCGGCGGAAAAATTCGCCGACGCGATGGCGGCGCTCGCCTCATTACGCGCGCCCATCGACGCCTTTTTCGACAAGGTGACGGTGAACGCCGACGACAAGTCGTTGCGCGCCAATCGCCTCGCGCTCTTGCAGCGCTTCATCGCGGCGACGGCGTGCGTTGCGGATTTGGGCAGGCTTGAAGGCTGATTCCGGTTTGCAAAAACAGGCGCCCCAATAACACGAAAACCATCAACACATTGTTCCGTATCAGGAATTTTGAACCGTCCTACACCTCGCGCGAGGCCTTATGATGGCGTCTCGACCGTTGAGGAGCGTCCATCCGTGCCGTATCGCGCATCAGGGGAATCAAAGGATCGGAAAGCCGGCGAAGGGGCGTCCTTTTTTCCAGGCAAAAAGGGCGCCTTTTCGGGCTGCGGCCCGCGTCATCGCTGGAAAAGACGCGAAACGCGAAAGCGCCGGGATTCCCTAGAAAGGCGAATTGAACGCGCTGAACGGAACGGCGGCGGCGTCCTTGTCGGAAAGAACGGCGTTTTCCGGGGCGACGCCCCAGTCGACGCCGAGAGAACTCCACAGCACGGCGCCGTCATGCTCGGCGGAATAAAAATCCGAAACCTTGTAGGCGACTTCCGTCATCGGCTCGAGCGTCGCAAAGCCGTGCAGGAAGCCCGCTGGAACGAGAAGCTGCGCGCCGTTCTCGGCGGAAAGATGCGCGCGCACATGGCGGCCGTAAGTCGGCGATCCCTTTCGGGCGTCGACGGCGACGTCGATGATCGCGCCCTTGAGAACGCGCACGAGCTTGGCCTGCGCGCGCGGCGGCGCCTGATAATGAAGGCCGCGCACCGTTCCCGCCGCGACCGAGAGAGAATGATTGTCCTGCACGAAAATGTCGGCGATCCCCGCCTCCCGGAAGCGTTCGGCGTTCCAGGTTTCGACGAAGAAGCCGCGCGCGTCGGAAAGGCGCCTCGGCGTGACCAGAAGCACGCCTTCGATTTCTGTCTTGCGAATGTCGAGCAACGGACCCTCGTCCTAAACGAAGCGCAGCAGCATGACCG
This sequence comes from uncultured Alphaproteobacteria bacterium, assembly GCA_938003575.1. Classification (GTDB taxonomy): domain Bacteria; phylum Pseudomonadota; class Alphaproteobacteria; order Caulobacterales; family Parvularculaceae; genus Amphiplicatus. The sequence goes on along the minus strand of CALKYG010000431.1, from coordinate 7,754 downwards.
CGGCGACAATGGTGACGGCCGCCATCGCACTCTCGCGCGCATAGTCGATCCTGATGTATTTCGCCGCGTATTTCCAGTTGAAAGGAAGAGCGAAAATCGGCGTCGTGACGGCGAAGGCGATCGCGGCGTCAGCGCCGAAATAATGAAAGACGATGGGCGTCCCGGCAAGCAGCGCGCCGCCGGGAATGACGGTCAGAACCGTGAAGCGGCGGCTGTCGCCGCCGGTGAGGACAACCGAATTCAGGAGGCGATAGGGAACGAGCAGCAGCGCCAGCGCCAGCAGCTTCATATAGTGCGCGACGCCGTGATAGTCGTCGGTGTAGAGGATGGAGATGAAAAAGTCGGCGAGGAAAACAACGCCGAGAAAAAGCGCGAACACCGAGGCGTCGTAAAGCGCGCGGATGCGCCGGTAGACGCGGGTCAGGTCGTGCGACCGCTCGCGGTGGAGCTCGGCGAGCGCCGGATTGGCGACGCGCCGCTGCACGGTCTCGATCACCGTCACCGCGGTGACGATCCAGATCGTCGCAATCGAATAGAGAGAAAAGCTTCTGAGGTCGAACATCCAGCCGAACAGGATCTGGTCGCCGCGCTGCGCGAGGAATCCGAAGGTCGAGGCGACGATCAGCCATTTGCCGAAGGTGAAGATCTCGCGGAAATGCTCGCGATGAAAACCGAAACGCGCCGGCGGGCCCTTGAGCGCGACATAGGACCCCGCCGTTTTCACAAGCTCGCTGACGACGCCGCCGAGCGCGAGCGAATAGACGCCAAGGCCCATGACCGCCGCCGCCGCCATCGACGCAAGGGCGATCACCTGCGCGCCGAGTTCAAGCCGGATGACCGGGAAAAGGTCGAGCTTGCGGTTGTGAAGCGCGATGCGCATCGCCGAAAAGCCGGCGATCATCATCGACAGCGCGATCGCATACAGAAAGGCCGGCAGCCGGGGATCGGCGTAGACGGACCCCTCGCGCAGCAGCCCCTGGGCGGCGAGATGCGGCTGCGCCAGCGCCGCGACGACCAGGACGGACGCGACGAACGCGGCGCGCGCGAGCTGGAGCGTGCGGGCGGTTGCGAGATAGTCCGGGTCCTCGCCGTGCTTCGAGCGGATGATGGAGGCGTTGAGCCCGAGATCGCTCATCATCCCGATCCAGACGTGAAGCGCGACCGTGACGCCCATCAGGCCGAAAGCGTCCGGCGCGATGAGGCGCGTCATGATGAGATTTGAGGCGAGCCGGATCGCCTGCGCGGCGCCGAAGCCGCCAAGCGCGACGGCGCCGCCCTTCATGGCGCGCGCCTTCAGGGTCTTTCCGGCGAAGAGCCTCGCGAACATGGCGCGCACCATCGGGCGATCCTGGTTAATAAATTGGCCGGACAGGAGCCGCCTCCGCGATAATCGAACGCATCGCCGAAGCAAAGCGGAATTGGCGGACGAGGCGCGGGTTGGCGGCGGCCCGAAACTTGATAAGGAAAGGCGCCGCTCGCCGGGCGGCCGAGCACGGGATTTTGCGCGAGCCATGACCGCCGGGGCGCCATCGGGAACAAAAGCGTCGGCAAGCGCCGGGGCGCCCCGTCGTTTCGAGGAGCGGCGCTGATGGCGGAGCTGATCAAGGCGTTCGTGTTCGTCTTCGCCGTCTCGTTCGGCGGATTCGTTTACGCGCGTCTCGCATTCGGCGAGATCGCCGACGGGCGCACCGTGGCGCGCTGGCGAAACGTCTATCTGGCGGCGACGACCGTCGCCTTCCTCACGCCGAACTTCTGGCTTTTTCTCTTCCTTCTCGCCCTTGTCATCCTGCTTTTCGGCGCCGGCGAGAAAAACCGGCCCGCGCTTTATCTGCTCCTGATCTTCGCCCTGCCGGTCGCCGACTCTCTCGTTCCGGGCTTCGGCGGCATCAACGGTTTCCTGAACCTTTATCCCTTCAACATTCTGGCGGTCGTGATCCTGTGGCCGATGCTGTTCGCGCGTCAGGGACACCGCGCCTTTCGCCGGACCGGATCGACGGCGGACTTTTTCTTCCTCGGCTATTCGCTGCTGACCTTCGCCCTGTCGTTCCGCGATACGACGATCACGGACGGGTTTCGCCAATGGACGGCCTATATGCTGACCGCCCTCGGCCCCTATCTCGTTTTCAGCCGCTGCGAATGGACGAAAGAGCGCCTTCGGCTCGCCACGCTGGCCTATGTGACGCCGCTCATCATCCTCAGCGCGCTCGCCCTCGTTGAATCGGTGATGAGCTGGCACCTGTTCGCCAGTCCCGTTTCCCACTGGAACATCTGGCATCGGGCGATCTACTCCTGGCGGTCCGGATTCCTTCGCGCCTATACGACGGTGTTCGAGCCGATCGCCTTCGGACTTTACATCGCAACCGCCATTCCGTTGACGCTTGCGCTCCTGTCGTCGCTGAAAAGGCGCACCCTCGCGCTCGGCGGTCTCGCCGCTCTGCTGGTCGGCCTCATTGTCACCTTCTCGCGCGGACCCTGGGTCGGCGCCGCCTTCGCCACGCTTGTTTTCGTCATGACGAGCGGGCGCGTCTTCTCGAACATGACAAGGCTTGCAGGTCTCGGCGTCGCCGGGCTTCTCGTGTTGTCGGCGACGCCGGTTGGCGAAACCATTCTTTCGCTTCTGCCTTTCGTCGGCGAGTCCTCGACGAGTTCGGTCGACTATCGCGAGCGGCTGGCCGAGATCGGCTGGGACGTCGCGATGGAGAACAGGTGGCTCGGGTCGGAGACCTATATGAACCACCCGGCGATGCAGCAGCTCGTCCAGGGTCAGGGCATCATCGACATCGTCAATTCCTATCTCCGCGTGACGCTCGAAAGCGGTCTCGTCGGCCTGTTTCTGTTCGTCGGGGTCAGCGGCTTTTCCGTCATCGCGCTGTGGCGGTCGATCGCAAAGGCGCGGGAAGCGGATCCGGAACTCGCCGTCTATTGCCAGGCGTGGCTGGCGGCGCTCGCCTGCTTTCTCCTCGTCATCGCGACAACGTCGAGCGTCGTCGCTCAGGTCGCCGAGGTCCACTGGCTGCTCTGCGGCATGTGCGTCGGCGTCGCCCGGTCGGCGGCGGCCGCCGCCGCCGCGAAGGCGGCGCAACCCGGCGCCGGCCCGAAGACCCCGGCGCCGCCGCCTCCCTCCCCGCCGAAACGCGGCGGTCCGGCGGCGCCGCCGGGCGGACCGGCCGCCAGGGCCGCGCCGCCGCATCTGCGCCAATATGTCCAGCGGCGGGGTTCATGACCGGGATTTCATTCCGGCGCCGGACCGAATCGCGCAGTTAACAATTTGTCTACACACCGAACCTAATCCTCTTTTGGTTAACCAGACCGCCGGAAGGTCGGCCGGCGCAGATGAACGGAGCGCGTATCGCCATGTCGCATCGGCGCCTCAAATTGCTCGCCTCGATGGCGGCACTGGCGATCGCCTCGGGCTGCGCAGCCGCCGCCGCTGAAGGCTCGCTTTACCCGAAGGACGCCGTTGCGGCGAAGTCCGATCTCGCCGCCGCGCTCGGCCGCGCGGGCTATGTCGTCGACGTTCTCGGCGTCAACGAGGAATTCAACCGGCGGATCCAGGCTGCGGTCGCCGCGCATCCGGCGCTCGCCGCGCAGCAATCGCAGGCGGCGATCGCGCGCGCGGAAACAAGGGCGGCGCGCGCCGCCCTCTATCCGCGCATCAGCGCCGACGTGAACGCCGACATCGTCATTGCGCGACGCTTCAACACGGGCACCTCGAATGTCGTTGAATCGCTGCGGCCCGACGAGCAGGTGAACGTCGGCGTTTCCGCGAGCCAGCTCATTTTCGACGGCGGCGCGACCTTCGCCCGCATCAGGAGCGCGAAGGCCCGCCGGACGGAAAGCGCGCGCTCGATTGACGCGCGCATCAACGATCTGTCGCTATCGGCGTTGTCGGCCTATCACGATGTCGCGGTGCATCAGGCGATTCTCGCCCTCGGCGCCGACTATGTCGCCCATCATGAGCGGCTCGTCTCGAACGTGAAGGAGCGCGAACGCGCCGGCGCCGGCTCCCGTTCCGACGTTCTTCGCGCCGAGGCAAGGCTCGCCGCAGCGCGGTCGCGCGTCGCGCAGATAAAGGAAAGCGCGCGCATCGCCGACGTGCGGTTTGCGGAATATTTCAGGATTGCGCCGGAAACGCTGCGTCTTCCGAGTTATGAATCGGTTGCAGTGGGAACGCGCGACGAAGCCGTCTCGCTCGCTCTCCAGAAAAATCCGGTCGTCGCCGCCGCCGCCGCCCGAACGCAAGGCCTCGAGGCCGAGCGCAGCGCCGCGAAGGCGAGCCGGCTTCCCGAATTGCGCGCGACCGTCACGGGGACCAGTTTCGACGTCCTCAACGGCGCGGAAGATTACGACGTTCGCGCCGGCGTCAACATGCGGTACGACCTCTTCGCAGGCGGCGCGCGCGGCGCGGCGATCTCACGCGCGAAGGCCGCAGCCGAACAGCAGCAGAACGAGGAAGACCGCGTGCGTCTTGAAGTCGAGCGCGACGCGGCGATCGCCTTTGAAAGGCGGGAGGCCGCAAACGAGCGGCTGGCTGCGCTGGAATCGGCGCTCGTCGCAAACCACCAGGCGCGCGCCATGGTCGAGGAGCGGTTCCGCGCGGCGCGCGGCGATCTTATCGACGTCATCCAGGCGGAAAACGACTGGTTTGAAGCGGGGGTCGCCTATCTCGCCGGTCTCGCCGACCGTGACATGGCGTCATACGAGTTGATGGAGTTCACCGGCGATCTCCTGCGCTTCTTTTCGCCGCGCGAAGAGGACAGGACGCAGTAAAGATGAGCAGCATCCGCGGCATTCTTCGCGACATCGCAACGACGAAGCACTGGCTTTTAGGGCCCTTGCTGGACAATTCGAAGATCTACGGCCAGACGATCCTCGCGGCGTTCTTCGTCAATCTTCTCGGGCTGATCTCGTCATTCTTCATCATGACGGTTTATGACCGCGTCATACCGAACAACGCGATGGAATCGCTGATCGCGCTGACGGTCGGCGTCCTCTTTGCGCACATGTTCGATTTCGTCCTGAAATCCCTGCGCGGCTATTTCATCGACGTCGCCGGCCAGCGCCTCGACGCCAGCGTCGGCGCTCGCGTGTTCGACAACCTGATGTCGATGCGCCTCGATGCGCGCAAGGGCGGCGTCGGCGCGACGGCGGGGCTCGTGAAGGAGTTCGAAAATCTGCGCGATTTCTTTTCATCCGCCACGCTGACGGCGGTTGTCGACCTTCCGTTCATATTCGTGTTCATCGGCGCGATTGCGCTCATCGGCGGCCCCATCGCCTTCGCGCCGCTCATCGGCGTCGCCGCGGCGCTCTTGATCGCGCTCATGACCCAGCCGCTCATTCTGCGCAATACGAAGGACTCGATGAAGGAGGGCCACGCCAAGCATTCGGTTCTCATCGAGACGCTCTCCGGCCTTGAGACGGTGAAGAGCGTCGCCGCCGGCGACCTGATGCGCAAGCGCTGGAAAACAGGCGTCCTCAAGCAGGCGCGGATCGCAACCGTCGGACGGTTCATCAATCAACTCGCCGTCAATTTTTCGGGCTTTGCGCAACAAGGCGCGCAGGTCGGAGTCGTTGTCATCGGCGTCCTCATGGTCAGCGCGCACTCGCTTTCGATGGGCGGGCTCATCGCCTGCGTCATCCTGACGGGGCGGGCGATGGCGCCGCTCGCGCAGGTCGCGGGGCTTCTCGGCCGGCTTGCGGGCGCCTTGTCCTCCTACAAGGCGCTCGACGAATTGATGGCGTCGCGATCGGAAGTCGATCCGGCGCGCGACTATCTGAAGCGCGCGTCGCTCAAGGGGCGCATTGAATTCCGCGAAGTGAGCTTCTCCTATCCGGGGCAGAAGGCGAAAGCGCTCGACAAGATCAGTTTCACGATCGAAGAGGGCGAACGCGTCGCCGTGCTCGGCCGCAACGGCTCCGGCAAGTCGACGATCATCCGCATGGCGCTCGGCATTTATGAGCCGACGGAGGGACAGGTCCTCGTCGACGACACCGACATCCGCCAGATCAATCCGTCCGATCTTCGCGCGCATGTCGGCGCGGTGTTGCAGGACGTCTGCCTGTTTTCCGGTTCGATCAAGGAGAACATCGCGCTCGGTCTTGAGAAGATCTCCGACGACGACATTCTTGAAGCGGCCAAGATCGCCGGCGTTCACGACTTCGTCGGCGCGACCGAAGCCGGCTACGACCAGCGCCTCGGCGAGCGCGGCGAGGGCCTTTCGGGCGGCCAGCGGCAATCGATCGCGCTGGCGCGGGCGCTGGCGACGAAGCCGGCGGTGCTTCTGCTCGACGAGCCGACTTCGGCGCTCGACAGCCAGGCGGAAGCGGAAATGATCGCGCGTCTTCGCCGCGTCACCGAAGGGCGCACGCTGCTGCTCGTGACGCACCGCATGTCGATGCTGAAACTCGTCGACCGCATCATCGTTCTCGATCGCGGACAGATCGTGCTCGACGGCCGGCCCGACGACATCATGCGGTCCCTCACGCGCAACGCCGCGCCGCCGGTCGAAGCCCAGCAGAACGTGCGCGAATTGCCTTCGCCCCCCAGAAAACCGCACAGGGCCGCATAAATGACGCTCGCCGCCGCTTCAGACATTGATATCGACCGCGACCTTCCGATCGAGCCGTCGCGCGCGGCGCAATATCTTCTCTACGCCATCGCCGGGCTGTTGTTCGTGTTCCTTCTCTGGGCCTCGATCGCGAAGCTTGACCGCGTGACGCGCGGCGACGGCCGCTTCGTGCCGTCAAACCATTTGCAGCAGGTGCAGTATCTCGAAGGCGGAATCATCAAGTCGATTCTCGTCAAGCCCGGCGACCTCGTGAAGAAGGGCCAAATTCTCGTTACGGTCGATCCCACCCAGATCAACGCGCAAATGAGCCAGGGCGAAGACGGCTACAATCTCCTCGCGGCGCGCGTCGCACGGCTGGAAGCGGAAGCCGCCGGCGTCGCGCCCTCGTTTCCGGAAGACGTAAAACGGGCGGCGCCGGACATCGTCGCCAATGAATTGAAGCTCTACGCCGCGCGCAGACAGGAATATGACGCCGCGCTTGCGGTCGAGGCGGGCAAGCTCGCCGAGGCTGAAGCCGCGCTCGATTATGCGTCTGAATCACATTCGCTCGCGACGCAGGAGCTTTCGATCGTCGAGCCGCTCGTCAACAAGGGCATTGAGCCGAAGCTTGAACTGATCCGCGCGCGCCAGCGCGCAGCCTCGGCGCTCGGCGACAAGCAGCGCGCCGAGATCGCGGTCAAGGGCGCGCAGAGCGAAACGGACCGGATCAAGTCGACCTATCTCGCCGCCGTCGCCGACGAGCTTGCGAAAGCGAAAGCGGAAATGACGGGCGTCTCCGGCAATCTGCCGGCGCTGCGCGACAAGGTCGACCGCACCGAGGTCAGAAGCCCCATCGACGGCGTCGTTCACCGGGTGCTCGTTGCAACGATCGGCGGCGTCGTGCAGCCAGGGCAGACAATCGTTGAAGTCGTGCCTGCGGGCGACACGCCGCTGGTGGAGGCCAAGATCAAGCCCGCCGATATCGGGTTCCTCCGGGTCGGACAGGAAGCGCGCGTGAAAGTCAGCGCGTACGATTCATCCACCTACGGCGCCATCGACGGCAGGATTGAAACGATCAGTCCTGATGCGATCGAGAACGAAAAAACGGGCGAGCGCCATTTTCTCATCACTGTGAGGCTGGACGAGGCGGCGATGCAGACGAAAGACGGGGCCTTGCCGCTGATGCCCGGCATGGCCGCCGAAGTC
>CALKYG010000430.1 GCA_938003575.1 uncultured Alphaproteobacteria bacterium | reverse complement strand
AATTGAACGTATCGCCCGACCAAACGTAGCGCCAGATCATCAGCGAAAAGAGGAACGGTATCCACCAGCTGGCGACAGCCCAGAAGAAGAAGGTGAAGCCCTTGAGGAATGGCAGTAGCGGCGTCACTACCGGCCAGGCCTCGCCGCGAAGGATGAGGATCGACCCGGCGAGCGCCGTGATCGCGACGGCGCCCATGTTGATCCAGTAAGGAGGGCTGAAATCCTTAGAGCTGAGGGGAACGAAGGTCAGGCGATAGAAGATGAGCGGGATGATCGCGAGATAGAGCATCGACCCGATCATGAACATCGAAATCACCTGAAACTGGATCGCCGGCGGCGGCGCCGCCGCAACGTCGATCACGCCTCTCAGAACGACGACCGACTGCGTCGAGACCGCCGCGATCAGCCACGCGCCATTGATGCCGCGAGCGAGCGTCGGCTTGCTCTTCCTGACGGTCACCGCCGTGAAGAAGGCATACATGATGGCGAACCACAGGCAGAGGCCGAACCACCACAGCCCGTTGGCGACGGCCGCCGCTTTCAGCACGATCATGTTCTGCGTGCCGAGAACGCAGGTGCCCGCGACGATTGTGAAAAATCCGGGCGCCCGCTGGTGATCCGACATGTCGCGAATGAGGAGATCGCGGTAGCGGAATATCCGGATGAAGGTCAGCGTCCAGAGGACCGGAAAGGCGATCCAATTGACGACGATAAGAGCAAGCGCGAGCGGGCGGAACCCAAGCAGCTGACAAGCGATTGAGACAACGCCCGTCGCCATGACCAGCGCAAAATATCCAGGGAAAAGCGACTGCGCGCCCCCAACGACAAGGCGCCCGATTCGCCCACGAAATCCGACTGGTGACGCCTTGCTTCCCATCCCGTCAGCTCCGAAGCAACCGTGCGGCGAGGTCAAGCTCGAGAAACGCCAGCACCATGACGCTGTTCATGGCCCAAGCGACCGTTAGCCCGCGTGCGAGTTTCGCCCAATAGGAATCGTTCCGCGCCGTCGTTCGCCAGATCGCGGTGAGTATCCATATCGTATAAACCGCTGAGGCGGCGATGAGGATTTGCTCCTCTATGGGATGCTGACGCTGCAAGGCGGCGGCATGAAGGACGATCAAGCCAATGCTGACTAGAACGCCGTAACCCCAAAACACTGTCGCGAGCGACCGTCGGCCGCGCCAGACGTCAAGCTCCGGCCTGAAAAACCGCGCCCAAAAACCGTCGGTCTCTGACGTCGACTTCGACATGGTGCGCCTGTCAACGACCGCTTCGCGGCGCGGCGTGCGGACTCAAGTTATCGAGTCGGAAGCCTATCACTCATCGCAGCGTCATATCATCTGCAGGCGCTGTGACACATTGTCGAAGAAGGAAAGAAATCAAGCTTGGACCTACGCCTCCTCCTGACATGCTAACGCAACCTTGGAATGCAAACCAATGCTTCACTCGAAGCGCGGAAACAGCACGTTATTCTCGAGGCTGATGTGCTCCATGATGTCGTCCATGAATTTGGCGGCGCCGGAATAGAGCGCTTGCCAGGACCGGCACGCGCCTTCGGGCGGCGTGAAGCGATTGGTGATCTCTTCAAGACGGTGCAAGAGGACGCCGTGATCGTCATGATCGTGGCGCATTTGCGAAATCGGCCCGTCGACGCCGTGGGCGCCGCCTTTGATCAGCGGGAAGAGGATGAGTTCTTCCTTTTTCATGTGCACCTCAAGCTCGCCGATCAGCTTCTGGATGAGATCGGCGAGGCCCTTGGGGACGTGCGGGTTGTCGGCGTGAACGCTTTCGACCTTGAGCGCGAGCTTCAGGAGCTCCGGCAATTGGCGGCGATGCGTCTCGTGATAGCGATAGAGAATGTAGTCGATCATCGCGCCGCTCTCTTCCGGAACGTCGCTCGCGGCGTCGAGGTTGAGCGCGGCGAGTTCGCCCTCGATTGACGAAAGATCGGCGCCACGATGCGCGGCGGCGTCCTTCAGCCGCTGGTCGCCGCCGCAGCAGAAATCGAGGCGGTATTTCCGGAAGACGCCGGTCGCGCCGGGAAGCGATGTTGCAATATCGCCAATGGGGCGCTCGGCGAAAGACGTCGCGAATTGAACATTCATGGCTGGACCCTTTCATTCCTCATTGCACAAGCGCTTCGTTTGACAGGCCACAGCGCAGCGGCTTGCCTGCGACGTTCTTTAAGATGTATTATAGATACTTCTTTTATCGGCATCGGGCAAGGTTAGAATGGAACGGGGCGACAATCCGACGCGCTGCGGCTTGCGGCGCGCGCAAATAAAGCGGGCGACTTGAATAGGCGAATTTTGTGGCTTGTCCTTGGTTATGGAGCGCTCGGCGCCGGCGCGCTGGGCGTTGCGACGCCGCTTCTCCCGACGACGCCGTTTCTCATTCTTGCGGCATTCGCCTTTGCGCGGTCTTCGCCGCGGCTCGAACGCTGGCTCC
>CALKYG010000429.1 GCA_938003575.1 uncultured Alphaproteobacteria bacterium | reverse complement strand
CTTGCCGAGGCGGATCTCGGCGCCGAATTGAGGTTGAAAAAATGACGCAGCCGCACCGCATCTGGTCGCTCGCCCAGGAGATCGTCGACAAGGTCGGCGCGGAGGGACTGATTCTCGCGGCCGCGGAATCCTGCACCGGCGGCATGGTCGCCGCCGCAATTACGGACGTTCCCGGCGCGTCCGCCGTTTTCGATCGCGGCTTCGTCACCTATTCAAACGAGGCGAAAAAGGACCTTCTCGGCGTTCGCCCGGAAACGATCGCGCGGAGCGGCGCCGTCAGCCAATCCGTCGCGCGCGAAATGGCGCGTGGCGCGCTCGCCAATTCCATGGCGGACATCTCGATTGCAACGACAGGGATCGCAGGGCCGGGAGGCGGCAGCGAGAGGAAGCCGGTGGGGCTCGTCTGGTTTGCGCTGGCGACGCGGGCCGGGCTTGTCAGGACCGAGCGGCGCGTCTTCGGCTCAGGCGACAGGAATTTCGTCCGGCTTCGCGCGACGGAAACCGCCCTTATGCTGACGTTGAGGGCGATATAGCCGACCCGTAGACGGTCAACGCGCGATCGACAAAGGCTTCAGACATTCTGAGAAACGCCTTTTCAAACACGGACTGTGCGGCTGCCTGCAACAGGATGCTGCTGAATTCAAAGTCAATCGAGAAATCGACTTCCGATCCGCCTTCCGAAAGATCGCGAAACGCCCACGAGTTTTTCAGCGACCGGAACGGTCCGTCGACATAGTCGACGTCGATGCGGCGGTTGGCATGATCGTACCGCACAAGGCTTCTGAAGCGTTCGCGAAAGACCTTGTAGGCGACAACCATATCGGCAGTGGCCATTTCGCCGGCGTCGACAGGCTTGCGCTCGACGATGCGCAACGCGACGCACCATGGAAGGAATTCCGGATAACGCTCGATGTCGCCGACGAGAGCGAACATCTCGGCCGCCGAATAGGGAACGATTGTTGTCGTCCGGCGAGACGTCACGCGGCGTCCGCGCTCCTCGCAGACCGGGCATATCCGCCGAACAGGTCGAGCATCCGCTCCCGCCATTGGGCGACGGGCTCCGGCGTCACGTAAAGCTCCGCCGTCGTCGCCGCACGCTGCCACATCAGAGGACCCATGACGATGTAATCTGAAAGATTCGGCGCCGCGCCGCCGAGATAACGGTGCGAGGACAACGGCGCCGCCAGAACATTGAGCGCCGCCTCGACCTTCCCGGCGGCGCCCGGCGTCGCCGCGATTTCCTCCAGCGTTTTTCCAAAGCGCGCTTCGCGCGTCTGACGGTAATAGGCCCGGTCTTCTTCAGCCGCGGCGGCGCAGATCCGCAGCACCATCAGCGGCGTCAGCGCAGGAAAGAGCGCGGATTGCAGCCAGGCCGCATAGAATTCCGAAGCCGCCCGCTCGGCCTTGCTCACGACCAGCGGATTCTCCGGATGCTTGCGGTCGAGCCATTGGGTGATGACGGCGCTGTCCCTGATCGTTTCGCCGTTCTCAACGAGGATCGGAACCTTTCCGTATGCCGGGTCGGGATAGGCGGACTTGTCGGCGAAACCCAGCGGTTTCGTCTCAAAGGGCAGTCCCTTGTGCAGGAGCGCGAATTTCACCGTCCAGCAATAAGGACTCGGCCGCACGCCCACATCGGCGAGAGCGAGTTCATAAAGTATTCGCGACATATCAGCCCCTCGCCGCGCGCGCCGCCCGCAGCCTGGCGAAGTCTTCTCCGGCATGATGCGACGAGCGCGTCAGCGGACTGGACGCGACCATCAGGAAGCCTTTGGCGCGCGCAATGGACTCGAAAGACTTGAATTCCTCAGGCGTCACAAACCGCTCGACCGCCGCGTGCTTGCGCGTGGGCTGAAGATATTGGCCGATCGTGATGAAGTCGACGCCTGCCGACCGCATGTCGTCCATAACCTGCATCACCTCTTCGCGAGTTTCGCCGAGACCGACCATGATGCCGGACTTCGTGAACATCGACGGGTCGCGATCCTTCACCTTCTCGAGAAGACGCAGCGAATGAAAATAGCGTGCGCCCGGCCGGATCGAGAGATAGAGCCGCGGCACGGTCTCAAGGTTGTGATTGAAAACATCCGGCCGCGACCCGATCACGATCTCGGCCGCGCCGTCCTTGCGGAGAAAATCGGGGGTCAAAATCTCAATCGTGGTGACAGGATTTTTCTCGCGGATCGCCCGAACGACCCGCGCAAAATGCTCCGCGCCGCCGTCGACAAGATCGTCCCGGTCGACAGAGGTGACGACGACGTGCGCAAGACCTATTTCCGCCACCGCTCTTGCAACCTTTTCCGGCTCCTCCGGGTCGAGCGCCGACGGCAGTCCCGTCTTGATGTTGCAGAACGAGCATGCGCGCGTGCAGGTGTCGCCCATGATCATCATGGTCGCGTGCTTCTTCGACCAGCACTCGCCGATATTCGGGCAAGCCGCTTCTTCGCAGACGGTATGAAGGTTTTTCGACCGGACGATCTCGCGCGTTTCGGCGTAACCCTTCGACCCCGGCGCCTTCACGCGGATCCATTCGGGCTTGCGCATCATCGGCGTATCCGGCCGTTTCTGCTTTTCAGGGTGCCGAAGGACGGCGTCGCCGCCGGTCGTATTGATCAGGATCGCCATGGCGCACCCTCTAGCAGCGCCGGCGCCCAAACAAAAGCGGGCGCCGAAGCGCCCGCTGCCGTACGGGTTTCAGGATGATGGTCTCGGACTTCTTGCGACGG
>CALKYG010000428.1 GCA_938003575.1 uncultured Alphaproteobacteria bacterium | reverse complement strand
CGTGGATGGATCTCGACGGCCCGATCGAAGTCGCGATCGGCCCCTATGAAGTCTATACGGACGGCCTTTTCGGCTACAAGACCGCGTTTGAGGCGTTCGTGACGGTGAAGGATCCGGAAGAAAGCGCCGCGCTCGACAAGTACAAGAACTATCTGCGCGACATGGAAGGCAATCTCCCCGTTCCGGCGCAATACAAGAATTTTCGCCGGGGATTTGAATCGCCGATCGCCGTCGTCGATCAGGTGCATGGCGGCGGCGACAATGTGCCGGGCGTGCAGACGATCGCGTTCAATTTGCCGAACGACGAACGGGTGCGTGAAGCCAAAGGCGCAAAGAAGGTGCTTCTCAACAATGTAATGGCTGCGAAGTTCGACCGCATTCTCGCGCCGATGGCCGAACATGTGCTCGTTCCAGAGCAGGCGTCGCTGCTGATGCGCAAATATATGGGCGCAGAAACGCTGTTTCATGAACTGAGCCACAGCCTCGGGCCGGGCACGATCACGAAGAACGGCGCCGACACGACGGTGAGCGCCGAACTGAAAGAGCTTTATTCGGCGACAGAGGAAGGCAAGGCGGACGTGATGGGCGCCTACAACATCCTCTTCATGATGCAGAAGGGCGAAATCCCGGCGGCGGAAAAGGACAATTTCCTCGCCACCTATTTCGTCGGCCTCTTCCGCGCGATGCGCTTCGGGATCAACGAGGCGCATGGCCGCGGCGCGGCGTTCCAGTACGCCTATTTCAAGGAGAAGGGCGCATTCGCGGCGGACGAGTCGACGGGCAGGATTCGTCTCGACCTTGCGAAACTCGAAACGTCGATTTCAGAGCTGACCGCCGAGATCGTCATGCTCCAGGGCGACGGCGATTACGCGAGGGCGAAGGCGTTTCTTGACCGCTACGCCGTTCTCGACGCGGCGGCGCAGAACATCATCGCGTCGCTGACGGATATCCCGGTCGACATCCAGCCGGTTTACAAGGAGCGCATCTGAGCCGCGCCCGGCGGGCGGCCGCTCACTTCGACAGCGGCCGCTTTTCTCCGCCGAGCATGACGCCCCAGACCGGAATGTCGCCCCAGTCTTCGCCGGCCGTCGCCAGCGGGTTCGCGTCGAGTATTGTGAAATCGGCGCGCTTGCCGGGCGCGATCGAACCGATTTCGTCCTCAAGGCCGAGCGCATAAGCGGCGTCGATCGTTATCGCTTCGAGCGCCTCAATCGGGGCGAGCCTTTCCGACGGCGTGAGCAGGCCGCCTTCCCGCGTCGCGCGCGTCAGATGAACGCTCGCCGCGCGCAAGGGAAGCGGCGGCGCGAGCGGGGCGTCGGAATGCAGCGCGACAGGAACGCCCGCTGCGGAAAGCGAGGCGAGCGGGGTGATCCATGCGCCGCGCTCCGGCCCGAGCGCCGCCTGATAGGCTTCGCCGAGATAAAAGACGTAATGGCTCGCGGCGGAGACCGCGGCGCCGAGTTCGCCGGCGCGCCGGACTTCGTCGGGAGAGAAAAGCCCCCCATGTTCGATGATGAACCGTTGATCCGCGCCGGATTCCCTCAAGGAGGCGAGCGCGTTGAGCGTTGCGTCCTGCGCCTCATCGCCGTTTGAATGAATGCGGACGTCGAAGCCTGCGTCCCAATAGGGCCTGATTGTCTCGGCGATCGCGTCCGGCTCCGTCA
>CALKYG010000427.1 GCA_938003575.1 uncultured Alphaproteobacteria bacterium | reverse complement strand
GCCCGCTCGCGGGCGCGCCGCCCGGCCCGCCACCGGCCTAGCAGGATCAGCAGGAGTACAAGAATAAACAGAACGGCGCCCGCGCCGGTCCATAGGTACAGCGCTTCGCCTGTAATCAGCGGCTCTGTCGGCATGACCGCCGTAGAGGGGGTCTGCGCCGGCGCTTCGTCTGGCAGCAGCCGCGATCCCTGCATGGAAACTCCCCGAAAACCCAATACCGTCCGAAGATTAGCTTAAGGGAAGTAACCTCCGAAGGCGAGGAGAGAAACTGCCCGCGCTAAGTCTTGACGGCGGGGGACGCGGTCAATACCTGACCTCGCATGACGGTTAGAGAGATATTGACTGCGCCCGATCCGCGTCTGCGCCAGATGTCGGCGCCCGTGGAAGTTGTCGATGACGGCGTTCGGGCCCTTATGGATGATATGCTGGAGACGATGTACGAGGCGAAAGGCATCGGCCTTGCCGCGATTCAGGTGAACGTCGCCAAACGCATAATCGTGATGGACCTCGCGGGCGAAGGCGAGGAGGCCAAGCCGATGTATTTCGTCAATCCCGAAATTCTCAATCCTTCCGAAGAAACAACTCTTTATCAGGAAGGTTGCCTTTCCGTGCCGGAATTCTTCGAAGAGGTGGAGCGCCCTGCGCGGTGCCGTGTCCGCTTCCGCGACTATCATGGGCAAGAGCAGGTGCTGGATGCCGAGGGTCTCCTCGCTATCTGCATCCAGCACGAGATGGATCACCTGAACGGCGTGTTGTTCATCGATCACATTTCCCGCCTGAAACGCGATCGAATCATCCGGAAGCTGAAAAAAGAACAGCGCCTCGCCGCCACCGCCTGAAGGTCATTTTAACCAAGCTGTGATGCGCCGGGAACACGCCGGGATTGGAGAATCCTGAAGATGCGACTCGCCTTTATGGGGACTCCGGCTTTTGCAGCGACGAGTCTCGTCGAACTGATAGCCGCGGGTCATGAGATCGCCGCCGTCTATACACGCGAACCAAAGCCCGCGGGCCGTGGACGAAAGCTGACGCAGTCGCCGGTGCACAGCGTCGCCGCGGCGCACGGGCTGGAGGTGAGAACGCCGCGCGGATTCAAAAAGCACGAGGTGCGGGCCGATTTCGAAGCGCTTGACCTCGACGCCGCGATCGTCGTCGCCTACGGAGTCATGCTGCCGAAAGACGTTCTCGGCGCCCCGCGCCTCGGCTGTTTCAATCTTCACGCCTCATTGTTGCCGCGCTGGCGCGGCGCGGCGCCTATCCAGCGCGCGATCATGGCGGGCGACGCTGTAACCGGCGTTCAGGTGATGCGCATGGAAGAGGGCCTGGATACCGGTCCGATTCTGCTTTCCGAAACAGTCGAAATCCGGAACGATGATACAGCGGCGACGCTGCATGATCGGCTGGCGCTTGTCGGCGCGCAGCTGTTGCCCCGCTTTCTATCGGCGCTTGAGCGCGGGGCGCTTGTCGAGACGCCGCAGGCAGAGGAGGGCGTTGTTTACGCCGCAAAGATTTCGTCGGCCGAAGCCAAAATTGACTGGAATCGACCCGCGCGCGAGGTCGATCGTCACATCCGAGGATTGTCGCCCTTTCCGGGCGCGTGGTTCGAAGCCAACGGCGAGCGGATCAAGGCGCTGCTGTCGCGCCCGGCGATGGGCAAAGGCGCACCGGGCGAAATTCTTGAGAATGACATTCATCTGGTCGTCGGTTGCGGCGACGGCGCGATTGAACTTTTGAGAGTGCAGCGCGCCGGAAAGGCAGTGCAGGATGCAGCCGGCCTCCTGCGCGGTTTTGCGCTAGAGCTGGGCGAACGGCTCTGATGCCGCGCTTTCTTGTCATTCTCGAATATGACGGGGGCCCATTTGTCGGCTGGCAGCGCCAGGAGAACGGCCTTTCGGTTCAGGGCGCGCTTGAAGAGGCGATTTTCCGCTATTGCGGAGAACGAGTAACGGCGCATTCAGCAGGACGCACCGACGCCGGGGTGCACGCGATCGGCATGCCGGCGCATTTCGATATTGAAAAGGACGCCGACCCCTACAGGGTTTGCGAGGCGCTCAACTTCCACCTGAAGCCGCAGCCGGTCGCCGTGCTTTCGGTCGTGCGCGCCGCGACCGATTTTCACTCACGCTTCTCGGCTGTGCGGCGCCATTACCGCTACCGAATCATCAATCGCCGGGCGCCGTTGGCGCTGGACTTGGGCAGAGCCTGGCGGCTCGCGCCGCCGCTGGACGCCTCTTCGATGCATCAATCCGCGCAGTCGCTCGTCGGCCGGCATGATTTCACGACATTTCGCGCATCAACATGTCAGGCGGAAACGCCAGTGAAGACGTTGTCCTCAATATCCGTGCGGCGCGACGGCGATGAAGTTATCGTTGAAACGTCAGCGCGCTCCTTCCTGCACCATCAGGTCCGCTCAATGGTTGGAAGCCTGGTCGAGGTCGGATTCGGACGCTGGTCGGCTGCTGATTTTGAGAGTGCGTTCCACGCCCGCGACCGCCAGCGCTGCGGACAGGTGGCGCCGGCTGAGGGCCTATATTTCCTTAAGGCCGATTATGACTAGGGTCCGGCGAGCGCTCTCATGGCCGCCGACCCGAAAAATTCGATGACGCCGCCGACGATAATCAACATGACCAGAATGGCGGTCGCCGCCGGCGCCGTCGCGCCAAGGCCGCGCCGGATGATTCCCCAGATCAGATAAATTGTAATTGCAAAAGAGGGCAGCCCAGCGACGCCGCCCGCGCCAGCGCTCGCGGTCGACGCCATGATGGCGACTGGAGGCAATTGCACCGCCGCCACGAGCGGTTGAATCCAATTGTAGCCGACGATGATTTCCGCCGCCCGTCCGGCCCCGCCCGTTAATCGTGCAATCGTGAGAAGCAGGGCTAGACTTGCGACCCAGTCGAGCGCGTAAACCGTAAGATCACCGACAATGAGAAGTTCCAGCGGCGCGATCTCGTACAATGTGCCCGTGAGGTCCGGAACGCGCGTCGCCGCGCGTTTCGCGGACCAGGTGAAGAGAACGACGAACGGAGCAGAAAGAACGAAGGCGCCAAACGAGCTGAAGACAGCGTCTATTGATCGGTCTAGCGAGGTCTTCCAGTTCTCCCTGCCGGCCGCCATCGCTGTCGCGCCGGCAATCTGGCGCGCTGCGCCATCAAGCAAACTCATCAGCGTACGCCATAGATCTCGAAATAGCAGGCGAGTATCGATTCATAAATATCCGTTAGCGCCAGGATGTCAGCGATCGGCGCATGTTCGTCAACCTTGTGAATCGTTTTGCCAACCAAGCCGAATTCGCAGACCGGCGCAACGCCCTTGATGAATCGTGCGTCGGACGTGCCGCCCGAAGTTGACAGATCGGGATCCAGGCCTGTCTTGTCTCTGATCGCCGAGGCGACGAGATTGAGGAACTTGTCGTCCGCAGTCAGGAAAGCGTCGCCGGAGCAGATCACGGACAATTCATAGCGAACGCCTGCGGCTGCGGCAGATTCGTCGAGCGTCCGGCGTAGATAGGCTTCGAGGCTTTCGCCGGTCCAGTTCGGATTGAATCGGATATTGAAGCGCGCCGCTGCTTTCGCCGGGATTACGTTGGATGCGGGGTTTCCGACGTGAATGTCCGTAATCTGAAGACTCGACGGTTGGAAATGCTCGCACCCGTCGTCAAGCGGCGTTTCGCTGAGCGTCAACAGCTTCTTAAGGAGCGCCGGAATCGGATTCTTCGCCCGCGCCGGATAGGCGACATGGCCCTGTGCGCCGAAAACGGTCAGCCAGCAATTGGCGCTGCCGCGCCGGCCGATCTTTATCATGTCGCCGAGCGTCTCGCTTGACGAAGGTTCTCCGACGAGACAATGAGATATTCTCTCGCCCCGCTCTTCCATCCAACGCAGGATCTTTTTCGTGCCGTTGACGGCCGGACCTTCCTCATCGCCGGTTATCAGAAAGACGATCGACCCTTTGGGCTTGCGTGCGATGGTGCGCTCGGCGGCGGCTGCGAACGCGGCGATCGCGCCCTTCATGTCCGCTGCGCCGCGCCCATAGAGGGCGCCGTCCTTTTCGGTCGGATCAAAAGGCGGCGCGCTCCATTCGTCGGGGTCGCCGGCGGGAACGACATCGGTGTGGCCGGCGAAGCAGAAAGCCGGCTCTCCGGCGCCCCAGCGCGCATAGAGATTGTCGACGGGATCCGTTCCCGGCTCTTCAAATTTCAGGCGAACGCATCGGAATCCGATTGCCTTCATTCTTTCTTCAAGTACGTCCAGCGCGCCGTCATCTTTCGGCGTCACGGAAGCTTTCCGGATCAAATCGCACGTTAGGCGGATAGGATCGATAATCGTCATGGCGTTCTGGTAGACTAGGGCCTTTGCGGTCACAAGGAGGCATGTATGCCGAAGATTAATCTCGATAAAGTTCTCGTGCTAACCGGTACGGGTTATCCGCATCCGTTCAATCGCGCAGTTGAAGGGCGCAGCCGTATGCGCATCGGTGACGCCGGCGGCCTCACTCAATACGGCGTAAACCTGTGCACGTTGAAACCGGGCGCCGCGTCAGCGCATCGCCATTGGCATCAGAATGAAGACGAATTCGTTATCTTGCTCGCGGGCGAAGCGGTTCTCATAGAGGATACGGGAGAGACCCTGCTGAAAGCAGGCGACGCCGCCGCTTTTCCCGCCGGCGTCGCGAATGGGCACCATCAGGTGAACCGCTCAGGCGCGGAAGCGGTCTTCCTTGAGGTTGGCTCTCGCGCCGAGTTCGAAACTGTAGAATACACCGACCCTGCCATCGACATGAAGGCGGTCAAGGATGAGGCGGGCTGGCGGTTCATCCACAAAGATGGGCGGCCTTGGTGACGCTTAGAATTTGTAGCGGATGCGCAGAGAGGCGGCGAGAACCTCCGTTTCGAAATCGGCCGTCAGCGCGCCCCGAAAAAGATTCTCAGGTGCGGCGCCGTCGAGATTGACAGGGCGGTCGCTGAAGAATGCATAGGCGGCGCCGATGTCGGCGATAAGTTTGTCGCCAAAATTCCTCGTAAGGCCCGCAGTGATCCAATACCGGTCGCCGTCAGGGATTCGCGGATGTGCAAACGTCGCGTTGACAGGCGATTCGTCATACATAAACCCCGCGCGAAATGTTGTACTGTCGGTTGCATCAAACTCGGCGCCGATCGAGAGGAGGACGCTGTCTTTCCAGTCCTGTGTCAAAATCTCGTCGGGTGTTGCACTGTCGTTGAAAGCGAGCGCCACCCGCTCAAAGCTCGACCAGAACATGACGCGTGCGGACGCGAGCGCGGAGAGCCTTTCGGAAAGCTCAATTTCAGCGCCAAGGGCAGCGGTCGCGGGCGTGGCGAATTGCGAGGTGAAGCGATCTGCCCCGAAGAGTCCGGCTGCGCCATTCAGAATCTGCGCCGCGGCGCTTGAAGCGAGATCGAAATGCGCGTCGCCATTGAGGCTGTGGTCGATTTTCGAAATGTAGGCGAAGCCGCCGTGAACCCTCGGCGTGAGATCTGCCTGCAGGCCGACGGCGTAGCCGATTGCGATGTCTTGGACATCGAAATCGGCGGCGAGATCACTGCTTCCGGGAGAAAAGCCGGGAATTGAATTCGCCGCCGCGACGCCCCCCGCGTCGATAATCGACGTCAGCGAGAGGTCCATATGCTGAATGCGCAGGCTGGCGCCAAGGCGAAAATTCGGCGACACTTCGAAAGCCGCCGTCGGCGCCGCTTCGAGAACCCTCAAATCGCTCCCTTGCGCCTGATACCGCACGATCGAATCTGGTGCGAACGCCGTCTTGAGGCCGAACGTCGCATTGAGGACGATGCCGACCGACAGTCTGTCAGTTACCGGCGCGGCGAAAGAAAGGTTCGGGACCACGGCATCCGTGATCACGCCACGGCCCGACGCGGCCCCGGCGACTGGGGTTCCGCCAATTAATGTCCCATCTGCGTTCAGATAACGCGCCGACGGCAAGACGCCGGTTGCCGACAGATTGATTTCTGCGCGCTCCAGTCCGGCTATCGATGCAGGATTGTAGGCGGCGAAACCGGCGTCCGCACGCCGGCTTTCCGACCCAGCGAAGGCAGCGCCAAGGGCCGCCGCGTTCTGGTGGTCGAGATTGAATCCGCCAGCCGCTGCGTTGCCGGCGCTGGCGCAGAAGATCATTGCGGCGGCGCCCAACGGCTTGATCCGGCGCATGGCGACTCCCCTTCAAAGGCGTGAACCCCAGCCTTCACCACCGAGAGCTTGACGATTGGTTAACAGGTGCGTCTGTTCGTGGGCAGGCTGCATTTGGCTGGCGGCTGGCGGAAATTCGCACAGATTATCATTGAAATTAACGATTTATTAACGATACTGGCCCGCGCCGTGGCGTTTTGGATCGAGTTATGTCGAATACCTATGAAACACTGCCGGGCGCCCAGGGCAGGGCGCAGTTTTTCCGTCGGGAGCGTTTTCCCGCGGAGAAATTTTTCGTCGGTTCCCCCCCTACGCTGTTTTTCAACGACGAAGCTTACGAGCTGAGCAATATCAGCGGCAGCGGAATTGGGGCGCTCGCCAAAGGCGACTCGGTGGACGATGCAATGGCTGAAATCAATCGCGTCGGCGTCCTGCGTCTGATGCAGGGCGGACAGGAAATTTTCAGCGGCGTCGCTCGATTGGCGAGAGCCGAGTCGGCGCCAAACCGCGTTTACGCCGGCTTTGCGCTTGAGGGTGCGAACTTCAATCTCGCCGACCTGCGCCGCCGCAACGCCGTCGCTTATGCGAAGACTCAGCCGAACGTTGGTGAAATGGCGGTCGTTCCCGCCGAGTACAAGGCGTATTGTGCGGATGTGCTTGATTTTTCGGCCTCGTATCTCGCCCGGATCTCACGGTCGGTCGGTCCGATCGAGAGCGAACTGTCGTCAGAGCTGAAAGGTGAAATATTCCAGTTCCTGTACGATGAAATCAAAAGGCCGTGGGCTGCAATGATCGCGGCGGGGAACGACATCGTCATTCCGCATCACAACAATCGCGAAATGCGCGCGGCGCTGAAAACCTATACGGAGCGTGTCGTCACGCGGACTTTCGTAAAGGGCGCAACCTGGCATCGCAGCTATTTCAAACCGCTCGGATACCCCGGCGACTACCAGCTGATGAACTACATGTATGACGAGCGGCCGGAGGGGGATTCGCTCGAAGCAATGTTCCTGCATTCGCTCGGCCTTGTGGCGGGACGCCCGATTGTCGCGAGAATGTTCACGCTAGGCGACCTTCTTAACGAGTGGAACCGGACTAATGTCGATGAGACTTTCCGCGTAACCAGCATCGGCAGCGGCCCAGCGCGCGAATTTGAGCACGTTTCCCGAATTGCGGCGCCGAATTGCCGCTGGGAAATCAATTTCGTCGACCAGGAGCAGCGCGCGTTGGAATATGCGCTGTCGTCGAACCCTTCTTTCATCACTGATCCGCGGTTCAACGCAAAAGCGCTCAACGCTTCATTCACGCAGATGCTTGATCCGGGCCGCAGCATCTTCACCCTGCCGCCGCAGGACGTCATCTATTCGCTCGGCCTTGTGGATTATCTAAGTCTGCCGCTGGCCGCGAAGTTTGCAAAGCGCATGTTGGATTACGTAAAGCCGGGCGGTCGTCTCGTTATAGCCAACGTCAACAACCTGTCGACCGGCATCACGTGGCAGGCCGAGCACGTTTCCGACTGGACGCTCTATTTCAGAAGCCGTGAGGAAATGCTTGCAATGGCCCAGGGTGTTCCGGAAGCCGAAATCGAAATCAGAGAGGACGGCATAAAGTCCGTCTATTTCCTGATCATACGGAAGCCGGAATAGACGCCTGCTCCTGGTCGCCGCCTGCGTTGCGCGTCGATGCGAAGCGGATTGAAATGGTCGTGCCGGCGCCGACCTTCGAGTCAACGACAAGCTCGGCGCCTTGATCCGCGAGAATGCGGTGCGCGAGAGTGAGACCGAGTCCGATGCCTTCCATGGTGCGTGTGCGTGCGTCCTCGGACTGGGTGAACGGGCGCAGGGCGGAATCGATCTGTCCTTCCGTCATGCCGCGCCCGTTATCGCTGATAGTGATTTGATAGCCGCCGTCCGCCGGCATCTCGCCTTTGATCGTCACCCGCCCGCCTTTCGGCGTCGCGGCGATTGCGTTCTCAACGAGATTGGCGAGCGCATAACGAGTGTGGTTCGGATCGATGTCGATGTCCGCCGCTGCGACCCCTGCGGCGTCGAGGGTCACCCCGGCGCGCGCGGCCTTCTCCGCGAAGTCGTAAGCGACGGCGTCTATGACGTCGGCGATCGGCGCACTTTCGATCTGATAGCGGATTTTCCCCGCTGTGGCGTCTGAATAGCGCAGGATTTTGGCGATCCGTGCAAGCAATTGCTGAGCAGCTGAACGGATTGCGTCGAGATACTCGTCCGACCTGTCCGACTCGCAGTTTTCTGCGTCGCGCAAGACCTCCGAAAAGCCGATGATCTGGTGGAGCGGCGTCCGCAGTTCATGGGTGACGACGGAAAGAAAGTTGTTTTTCGACCGGTCTGCAGCGGTCGCTTCGATCAGCAGGCGCTCGATAAAAGCGGCGTCCTCTGCGCGCTGCATGTCTCGTCGCCATATTCGTCGCGACCGCACTTCCTGAACGTAGCTTGTTCCCGCGGCAATCACGACGAACGATAGCATGAAGGCGATGCCGCTGATCGTCGCCTCGCGTCCCATCGTGTCTTTGGCGAGGATCGCTGTAATATAGAAAGCCGCCGTGAGGATATAGGCGGATGTGGCGGTCAAGAAGTCCATCCGCTGCACGCAGGAGCAGAAGATGAAAACGTAAAAGATCCCGATCAGATAGGGCGGCGCCGAGTCGGCCTGCATGACGAGGATGATGCCTGTGATCGCATTTGCGAAAATGAACATGATCGCGATCGTGATGTAGCCGAAATAGCGTTTGAACGTGTCGATATAAGTGAGGGAAATTAGAGCCGCAGCGAGGGGTACAGCGACGCCCCAGCGTAGCAGCAATGCGAGGTCGAGATTGGCCGTGATCGTCAAAATGTCGAGTGCGCCGTAAGCGAAATAGAGCGCTATACCTGCGATATCGACGTTGCGTTCTTTTGGAAGCTCGTTCTTGACGAGATGGTCGATGTAATCCGCCTCAATATGGGGATCGCGGAACCGCGCGCGCCAAAAAGACAGCTCCTCGCGCTTCAGGAGATCCCTGAAGCGCGGCCACAACCCGGCGGCCGACGGCCTGTCGTCGCTCAAGGACATGTCGCTCGAAGCGCTCATGTGATTAGGTCTCGCCGCTTTTGGTTAATTTGCGGTTCGCAATTGAGCCGGAATGATGCCTGACGGCATCTTTTGGAGCGGCCGTCTCGTTAAAAAAGTATAATATAGTCAATTCGTTAACTAAAGCCGCTCGCCGGGGAGGGGGTGCCGTTGAGAGGTGGAGGGGGGCGACGGTGCGTCAAAGGGCCGTCGCCCCGGTCGGGGTCACTTCAGGCCGGCGAGAGCGGCGCCGATGCGGCCCATTTGCTCATCGGAGCAAAGCTCTGTCATCACCTTCAGGAAGTGCGGATGCTCCGCGCCCGAAAATATATACTGCCAGCGATAGGCTTTCAGAATCTGCGCCTCGACCGCAGCTGCCTCAAATGGTGAGAAATCGCGCCCGGCAGTGTTTACGAAATAGACTGCGTCAGCCGCCGCCTGGTCTTTCAGAATGCCGTCGACCGCGGCGACAAGCGCGATGAACTCATTGACCGCCTGATCGCGCTCCGCCTGCGTCAAATTCGCATCCGCGCGGCGCAACTCAAGCTCGTCAAGAATCGCGTGCTGGCTTTCTTCCTTCCAGTGAAAAAGGAATACGTCCTTCCAGAGCGGAGAAAGGCTCTCGTCGCCGTCAATCGACTCACGGTAATGCTTCTGTGTGAAAAGTTCGATGTCGAGCGTCAGCGCCAGCACCGCCCAGGTGCTCGCTTTCAGGACTGCGTCGGCGACATTGTTTGGGTCGGCGGTGAATGAATAGCCGGCCGGCATCGCTTCCGCCGTCATCGCTTCAATTTTGCGGAAAAGAGCCTGATGCTTGATTTCCTCTGCGGAGAAATTGACAAGCGCTTCCAGCTCAGTCTGGTCGCCAAGCCAGCGTTCCTTGCTGAGTTCGAGAATCTTGGCGTTGATGAAGCGCTCGACAAGTCCGAAGACATTAGCGTAAGTGCGTCCCTGGATCTGGCTCATGTAGCGCCTT
This sequence comes from uncultured Alphaproteobacteria bacterium, assembly GCA_938003575.1. Lineage (GTDB taxonomy): Bacteria > Pseudomonadota > Alphaproteobacteria > Caulobacterales > Parvularculaceae > Amphiplicatus. The sequence goes on along the minus strand of CALKYG010000427.1, from coordinate 4,298 downwards.
TCCGCGTCCGAGAGCGTTGAGAACTCGGCAGCGAGTGAGAGCCCGTCCGGCAGATATTTGTGGTTGAGATCGAAACGACGATCTCGGATGATGTCGCGGTCGATCTCCCAGTTCACGCGCTTGGAGTTCTCGATGCACTTCTCGTAGCGGTTTACGGTTTCAGGTTCGGCGTCAAACATGGAATGTCTCCTTGGCTGTTTTAGGCCCGCGCTGTTGCGGCCTTCGTTGATGTCTTTGGCCCAGGCGCGGCGCCTATGCTGTGCCGGGCGACACAGAGAGAGAAATGATTGCTCTTGAATCGACGAAAGGATGGGGTTGATGGGTGATCTTGATTTGTTCAGGCGCAATCTGCGCGAAGGCTCGCTGGCCGCGAACCTCTCTGACACGGAACTCTCGTCTGTATTCGCACTCGGCGCCAAGAAATCCTATAAGCGCGGCTCGGTCCTCTTTCGGCAAGGGGAGGTTGGCGACTTCGCCGGGTTCATCCTCAAAGGAGCCGTCAAGATCTGCGCGATCGCCGGAGACGGCAAAGAGATTGCATTCGCTTATCTCGGGGCCGGCGACACGGTGGGCGAGATATCAGTCCTCGACGGTCGGCCGCGCACTGCATCGGGCGTCGTCGTCGAAGCCGCCGAGGTCGTCGTCATCGACCGGCGCGCGCTGCGCTCGTTCCTGCTCGAGCGGCCGGAGGTCGCGCTGAAGACCGTCGAATATATGTGTGACAGGCTCCGGCGGACGAATGCGCTCCTCGAAGCCGATCGGGCCTTCGCGACGGAAACACGCCTTGCCCGAGCCGTCATACGGCTGCTTGAAGAGCATGGACGTGAAGAAAAGCAGGGCGCGCGCATTTTTTTCCGATTGAGCCAGGGAGACCTCGGCGCATTTGCCTCTCTTTCTCGCGAGAACGTCAATCGTCAATTGAAGGAATGGGCCGATCTCGGCGTGATCGCGCTTGAATCGGGCCAGGTCATCGTACGCGATCGCGGGGCGCTGGAAGCCATCGCCGCCCTTGACGACTAATTGACGGGTTTTGGGGCCGGCGAAGCGGAGGGGACACTTCGCCGGCCCTTTTTGCGCAGGGGGCGCCTCTAATCGACAATTAAATCGGCGTTGAGCGCAACCTCGCGCGTGATGTTGAAATAGTTCGGCGACGTGGCGCGAACAGCCGCCATGATTTCCTCGAAGATTTCAGGGCTCGCGTCGCCGGAGACTCTGACAGTCGTATTCAGTGACGGATAACCTGCCGGCACCTTGTCATTGAGCCCGAGAAACCCGCGCAGATCGATGTCGCCGGTTGTCTCCATTTCGAGCTTATCCAGCTTGACGCCGCGCAGCGCGCAGAGCGCCGTGAAACCAACCATCATGCAGGAATTGACCGCCGCGAGGAGGTGCTCCTGCGGATTGGCGTGACGATTCGCACCGCCGAGTTGTTCCGGTTCGTCGATATCAATCGTGAACGGACGGGCGACAAAGTCGCCGCCGATTTCAAATCCTTCGACCGTCGTTCGGTTGTGTGTGCGGCCGCGCCATTCGGTCTTTACACGCCAACGCGTGACGCCGTCAGCGGGGTTCTCCTTCACCGTGTTTATAAGGGCGTGCACGTCGTCGACATTGATGCCGTTCACGATATTCGGGCTGCTGTTGGATTCAAATGGCATGGTGTTCTCCTGTTTTGGCTGAAGGATCCGGGGCCGGTCCTTGACCATGGAGGTAGGCGTTGTTCACATTCGGCGCAGTGACGGGCGGCACAGTTCTGAGAATTCCTGTTGCTAGACAGGAAGGGCCGCTGGAGCGGGGAATGACCGTGTTGAACGCCGCTGAGCTCTTCTTTCTTCTGGTCTTCTGGCATGCTCTTGCCGATTTTGCGTTTCAGACCGACTGGCTCCAGCGAGCGAAGAATCACCGCGATCCTGCCGGCCTCGACCGGGCCGATTTCGGCGCTCCGGTTTGGCCGCTCGCCCTGTGTGCGCATTCGGCGATCCATGCAGGCGGCGTCGGCGTCATTTCCGGGTCGATCGCGCTCGGCGTGGCTGAATTCGCCGCCCATGCCCTGATCGACTATCTGAAATCAGAGCGTAGATTCGGCATTTACGCGGACCAATTCTTGCACCTACTATGCAAGGGTGCGTGGACGGCCGCCGCTATCTGGGGCGCGTCCGGCGGGAGCGGAGGATTTGCAGGCTGATGGCGTCGATTTTCGAGCGTTACGGGGGATTTGCCTCGATTCGCCGAATTGTATCGGATTTCTACGACCGCGTTCTCGACGACGCTGGACTCTCGAGCTATTTCCACGGCGTCAACTTGCCCGAACTCATTGAGCACCAGACCAAATTCATCATGATGGTCACGGGTGGGCCCGCGAATGTTCCCAACGAACAGTTGCGCCGCGCGCATTCGCGCCTTTCAATCACTAGCAGCGATTTCGAACGAATTGTGGAATTGCTGACGCAGACTCTCGAAGATCACAATTTGCAGCCTGAGGATGTCGCCGGAGTGATCAGCGCGGTGAAGGACCGTGAGGCGTTCATCGTGACCCGGACAGGTTGATCGAATGGTCGACCGTGGCGCAGGCGCGCTTCTGGACCGGGCCTCGAGACGGTTATCGACGCCGATAGCGGTGGCCGACGGGTCGAGCTTGCAGATATTGCAGGAAAACGCCCGATTTTTCCAGCTTTTCCCAACGGCCGGCGGCGCTGAGGAATCAATTTTCGATAGGGTGCCCGGCCTGAATCGCGACCGGGTTCGCCAGGCGCTTGAAAAGGGCCGTCAGTACTTGCAGGAAATCGAGCTCAAATCCGGCGCGCGAACGCTGACGTTCAATGTCAGGATATCGTCAGACACCGAGGGCGAACCGTCAATCGCCGTCGTCGAATGCGAAGATGTCTCCAAGCGCAAGGAAGCCGAGTACATGCTCGATTCCTATTCAAAACTCGCCGAGAAGAACGCGCGAGAACTGCAGCGTGAAAAAGAACGGGTCGAGAAACTGCTTCTCAATATCATGCCGCGCGCGGTCTACGAGGAGTTAAAGGATTACGGAACAACGACGCCTCAGAAATTCGAAGATGTTTCGGTCCTCATGCTCGATTTCGTCGGATTCACGGACATGGCGGTCAGCCAGGATCCAGGGGCGCTCGTTTCAGAACTTAATGATATTTTTTCAGCCTTTGACCGCATCGTCGAGCTCTTCGACTGCGAGCGCATAAAGACGATTGGCGATTCCTACGTCTGCGTTTCAGGAATGCCCAATCCGAACCCCGACCATGCCGCTGCGCTGGCGCGCGTCGCTCTACGGATGCGTCGCTATCTCGAACGCCGCAACGAGTCGCATCCGACCAATTGGCGATTCCGCATTGGACTTGCGAGCGGGCCGCTGATCGGTTCGATGGTTGGCATACAGAAGTATGTTTACGACATCTTCGGCCCTGCAGCGAATCTCGCGGCGCGTATGGAAGAACATTGTGAACCGATGACGATCACCGTCTCGGCGGGAATAAACGCGGCCATTCACAGCCGTTTCCAGACGACGTCGCTCGGAATAGCGACAGTGAAAGGATTCGGCGAGATGGAGCTTTTCCGGCTCGATTTCGAAAGTCCGCGCTGACGCACTCAAAAAATCTTGCGATCTGTGACGCAGGGCACTTCGCCATTGCGCTCCGACGCTTATGTCAGTCAAGTCAGGCGGCGCGTTGTCGCCATAGACAGCCAAAACGAGAAAAAAGGAGAAATACAATGAAAAGGTTCGCAACCGACTTTTGCCTGAACGCTGTTTTTTTCGGCGTGATCATGACCGCGGTCGCCGGCAAGTTCATGACGATGGCCGCATAACGGCAACGCCTGAAGGGCGCCTCCTGCTGCATTGGCCGCCGACCGGAATGAATGGCCGCCGCGTCCGGCGACGTGGCGGTCTTCCTCGCCGGCTTGCGTGAAGCTGGACTGCCCCATCGAGGTGACCCGCCGAATAAGTTCGAGTCGGCGATGTGAGTGGAAGCGCTCATGCCGCCACGCCCCCAGCGTAAGGCGGCATGGGCGCGCGTGGCAAGAGTGCTTTTGGCGCTGGAGGACGATAGCCCAATGATGAATGTGGACGCAGCGTATTATATTGGCGACGCCACCATTCAATGAGGACCTGCGCCTCCTTTAGCGTGTAGAGGATCTCTCCGTTCAGGAACTCATCCCGAAGCTTGGAGTTGAAGCTCTCGCAATAGCCGTTTTCCCATGGGCTTCCCGGTTCGATGAACAGCGTTTGCACGCCCAGACGGGCGAGCCATTCACGCAGCGCCTTCTCGACGAATTCGGGG
>CALKYG010000426.1 GCA_938003575.1 uncultured Alphaproteobacteria bacterium | reverse complement strand
CTCGGCGCGGTTACGGCGCTGATGGGCGAAAGGGCGGCTATGGCCTGCACGGCGGCGGTCGAAGAGGTCATTGAACAGCATTATGCAAAACAGGCGGAATCCCTCGCGGCGGCGGACCCCGCCCTCGCAGAAACCGTGTCGGCGTTCCGCGCGGATGAACTTGAGCACAAGCGCACCGCAGAAGACCATGGGGCGCAGCAGGCTCCCGGTTACGGTTTTTTGAAGCTCGTCATTCAGGCGGGGTGCCGCGCGGCCATCCGCCTGTCAGAAAAAATCTGAGCCGTTTCTTTTGATCCTGGCGATCCAAGACGCTAGGGTCCGGCGCAACGTCAATTCACCGAGGGATCCTCCAGATGAAACCATCAAAGATGCGCCGCCTTCTCGGCGCTTTCGGCGCCGCATCGATCATTGCGCTGGCTGCAGGGTGCGGCGGCGGAGAAAAGTCGGCGTCGAAATCAGCAGACGAGGTTACGGCGGCGGACGCCGAAGCCTTCGTAGAGAAAGTCGAAAGCGCCTATGTCGCCGCCTATGAGGAGGCGAGCCGCATCCAGTGGATTAACGCCACGTACATCAATTTCGATACCGATTGGCTCGCCGCAAAGAATGCCGGCGAACTCACGAAGATGGCGGTCGACTTTGCGAATGAGGCCGCGAAATTCGACGGCCTTGAACTCTCCCCCGATGTCCGCCGCAAACTCGACTTCATGAAGCTCGGAATCGTACTTCCGGCGCCGAGCAAGGATGGCGCTGCGGACGAGCTGGCGGAGATTACGACGCGCCTTGGCTCGACCTATTCGACCGGCTCGATCACCGTTGATCCTAACCGTTTCCGTGACGATCTGCTGAAAATCCGCGGGGAGGATGGCGACCTTTCAAGCGGCGTCGTCAATCAGCATGAAACAGAGCTTTTGATGCGCCAGATGCGCGATCCGGCGAAACTCGCGGAGGTCTGGACGAAATGGAACGACTACGCAGTCAAAATGAAGGCCGATTACACGCGCATGGCGGAAATCGCCAATGAGGGCGCAAAGGAACTCGGCTATTCCGATGTCGGCGCGCTATGGCGTTCCGGCTATGACATGTCGCCGGAGGAGTTCGAAGCTGAAACGGACCGTCTGTGGGGGCAGGTGAAGCCCCTTTACGACCAGCTTCATTGTTATGTCCGCGCCGAGCTTAACGAGAAATACGGCGATGACGTCGTGCCGCTCGACAAGCCGATCCGCGCCGATCTTCTCGGCAATATGTGGGCGCAGGAGTGGGGATCGATCGGAGACATTGTTTCCGTCGGCGCCGGCGGGCAAGCGGTCGACCTCGACCGCCTCCTTGTCGAGAAGGGTTATGATCCGATCAGGATGGTGAAGGGCGGAGAGGCGTTTTTCACTTCGCTCGGATTCGACCCGCTTCCGGACACCTTCTGGGAGCGCTCGCAGATCACCAAGCCGCGCGACCGCGAGGTCGTCTGTCACGCCTCGGCGTGGGATCTGGATTCGAAAGACGATCTCAGGATCAAGATGTGCACGACCGTCAGCGCTGAGGACTTCGTGACGATTCACCATGAACTCGGACACAATTTCTACCAGCGAGCGTATAAGGATCAGCCGTTCCTCTTCCAGAACGGGGCCAATGACGGGTTTCACGAGGCGATCGGCGACATGATCGCGCTGTCGATCACGCCTGAGTATCTGAAACAGATCGGCCTCATCGATACAGTCCCGCCCGCCTCGGAGGATTTATCGCTTCTGATGCGTCAGGCGCTGGACAAGATTGCGTTCCTTCCCTTTGGTCTCATCATTGATAAATACCGTTGGAAGATCTTCGCGGGCGACATCACCCCCGCAACCTATAATGAAGGCTGGTGGGCGCTCAGAACGCAATATCAAGGCATTCGTCCGCCTTCGGACCGCCCAGCCGACGGGTTTGACGCCGGCGGCAAGTATCACGTGCCGGGCGGCGTTCCTTATACGCGCTACTTCCTCGCGCGTATTCTGCAGTTCCAGTTTTACAAGGCGGCGTGCGACCAGATCGGCTGGACGGGCCCGCTTCACCGGTGCTCCTTTTACGGATCGAAGGAGGTCGGTGAGAAATTCAACGCAATGATGGAGATGGGGGCGTCGAAGCCGTGGCCGGACGCGCTTGAAGCCTTTACCGGCAGCCGCCAGATCGACGGCTCGGCGATCGTCGCCTATTTCAATCCGTTGATGGATTACCTCAAGGAGGAGAACGCCGGCCGCACCTGCGGCTGGTGACAGTCTGATTCGGCAAGCGACAAATCCCGCGACCATTGTGTCGCGGGATTTGTACGACGTGTCGCCGAAGGCTCGGGCCCGCCAAACGCGAGACAGCGAAAGCAGCAGGCCTCGCAAATTGCGCCCGGCGGCCCAAGCTCAATCCTGAAGCAACATCCTCAACTCATCCGCTTTCTCGAGAAGAGCGGCGCGACCCTTGTCGATGAATTCATCAGCCCGGTCGAAGGCGTTGGGCAGCGCGTCGCGCATGTCGGGCGTCAGGTGAATGTCGGGCGGCGAGGCCTCGGCGCGCAGCCGCGTCAAGTGCATCTGGAAAATATCGACAGCGGCGTAAGCCGTTTCAAACAGCTGCGGCTTCGCCTGCGCGCGCGCTCGTGCAATCGCCACCTGCCGGTCGATGCGATTGCGTGTCTCCTGAATGAAGCTCGTAATCGCGCCGGAGAATGTGCCGGCAGGCTGGAACTGCTGGACCGGATCAACCGCCGGAACGCCAGGCGGCGGCGGATTGAACCGGGAAAGCACGCGCGGATTGGCGTTAAGATCGACGGAAACGACGATATCGGCGCCGAGGAAGCGCGCAAGCGATACCGGCGCCGGGTTAGCGACCGCGCCGTCGACCAGCCATCTCGGCCCGCGTTGCACAGCGTGGAAGAGGACCGGGATCGCGCTTGATGCGCGCGCCGCTTCAATCACGGATCCTTTGGTGATCCATACCTCCTCCCCGGTGCCTAGGTCGGCGGCGACCGCGCCGAATTTGACGGTAAGGTCTTCGATATTTTTGTCGAACGCGGAAAACGCATCGAACGCCGGCCGAGTGTCGACCAGCCCGCCGCGATTAACCCAGAAATTGAATGCGCCGATGGCGGACAAGGGGGACAGCTCGCGGCCCCAAGCCTCGAACTCATCGAGCGCGCCGATCAGATAGGCCCCGCCGACCAGCGCCCCAACCGAGCAGCCGGCGATAATGTCCGCCTTGATTCCGATATCGTCGAGCGCGCGCAACACGCCGACATGCGCCCATCCGCGCGCCGCACCGGATCCAAGCACCAATCCGAGCTTCTTCGTCATCGCCGCAGCGTGTCCTTTTCAAGGATTTGTTAAGGCCTATTACAGCGCGAACCGCTCGCAGCTTCAACGGCTTCGCCTTCAGCATCGCTTAACCATAAGGCGCGACTCTGGACCCTTGAAAGAGGCTGGAGAGCCATGGACCTGATGAAATCATCGCTGTTTGCCGGGCTTGCCGGCAGGCTGCAATTCCTGGCCGCACGGACAAGCGTGATCGCGGAAAATATCGCGAACGCCGACACTCCCGGTTATGTCTCGCGCGATCTCAAGGCGCCTGAGTTTGGCGCGCTGGCGCGCGCCGAAGCATTGAAGATCAGCGATCCGCGGCACATCGCCAATCCCCCAAGCGCTGGTACGAGATATGAGAAGCGCCTCGCTCCCGACGGCGAGGCCGCGCTTAACGGCAACAACGTCTCAGCCGAAATGCAGATGATGAAGCTCTCCGAGACGCGTATGGATTACCAGCTCGCCTCCAGCGTTTACCGCAAGGGTATCGACCTCATACGCCTTGCGGCGCGCGGCGGCAGATAGGAGTTGACGGATGGACGATCTCTCGACGGCTCTGGCGATCTCCGCCGCCGGCATGAAGGCGCAATCCGGCCGCATACGGATTGTCGCCGAAAATCTCGCCAACGCAAACTCGACAGCCGCAGCGCCCGGTCTCGACCCCTACCGGCGCCAAGTTCCGGTTTTTTCGACATATCTCGACAAGGATGCGGACGCCCGGATGGTTCGCCTGCAACGTGTCGAGCTCGACCCGTCGGCCTTTACGCTGAAGTTCGATCCCTCACATCCGGCGGCGGATGCTGAAGGCTATGTCCAATTGCCGAACGTCAATCCCCTGATTGAAATGATGGACCTTCGTGAGGCGCAGAGAAGTTACGAGGCGAATCTCGGCGCGCTTGATCAGGTGCGCTCGATGTCAGCGGCGACGTTGAGAATTCTGGAGTAAGAAATGTCGATGGATGCGATCAGGGCGGCCCAGGCATATGCGGCGGCGGCGCGGGCCGCGGCGTCGGCTCCTGCTGACACCGCGAATGAAGCCGCAAAGCTGAATTTCGGCGAGTTGGTCAAGTCCGCGATCGCGGATACGGCGTCGGCCTTGAACGCCGGAGAGGCCGCCGCGGCTCAAGTTGCTGCAGGCGAGGCAAGCCTGGTAGACGTCGTTACGGCAATCTCCGCAGCCGAAGCGAGCCTTGAAACCGCTCTTGCCGTCCGCAATCGTGTGATCGAGGCCTATCAGGAAATCATGCGAATGCCGATTTGACGCGCTCGTCGCAACGGCGCTGTCAAAGATGCTTGTTTCCGCGCGCTCCCTCTCGCAGATTTCGGCGCATGGCGGCTTTCGACCTCCTCATCAGGAATGCACTGATCTTCGACGGCTCAGGCGCGCCGCCCAATACCGGCGATATCGCCGTCAAGAGCGGCGTTGTTGTTGCACATGGAAGAAATCTGGACCCCGCTCTGGCGGCGCGCGTCATTGACGCCTCAGGTCTCTGGCTGACGCCTGGACTTCTCGACATTCACACGCACTACGATCTTGAGATCGAGCTTGCGCCGGGACTCCCCGAATCCGTGCGCCATGGAACGACAACAGTCGTCCTTTCCAACTGTTCGCTCGGCCTTGCATTCGGGGCGCAGCGAAAGGGCGGCGACGATCCCGTCGTCGACTGTTTTGCGCGCGTTGAGAATATCCCGAAGCACGTGCTGCGCCGGGTTGCGGATCGCGCCTATTGGTCCGACACGATGGATTACCTTGAACACCTCGACGGACTTAATCTCGGACCTAACATCGTGCCGATGATTCCCTACTCCATGTTGCGGATCGCCGCGATGGGGGTGACGCCTTCAGTCACGCGCAAACCTACCCCGACAGAGCTTTCCGAGATGGAACGCCTGCTGGAGAAGGGAATGCGCGAGGGATACGTCGGCTTTTCGTCCGACGGACTTCCCTTTCACTATCTATCGAACGACCCCAATCGCGACCGCAGGATTCCCTCGCAATATGCGGGATACCGAGAATTAAAGCGCCTGACCGCAATCGTTCGCCGATGGGGGCGAATATGGCAGGCGACGCCTCCGACTGAAAACCCGCTAAATGTCTTTCGGACATTCCTTCTCACAAGCGGGCGGTTGTTTGGAAAACCGCTGAAAATCACTGCTGTCGCAGCTCTAGATGTCCGCTCAAACCGCAACATCATTCGCAGCGCCGGATTTCTGACCAGGCTTTTGAACTCACCGCTGCTTGCCGGGAGCTTTCATCTCCAGAGCCTTGCGGCGAGATTCAAGGTATTCTCAGACGGGCCGGTGTCGCCGCTTGCTGAGGAGATTCCCGAACTCCGGGAGCTGATGAAGCCTGACATTGAGGACGATGCGGCGCGCGCCAAACTCTACGCCGACCATTCATTCGAGTCTCGCTTCAAAGCGATGTGGCGCAAGGGGAAGACAGGGCTCAATCTCGCGCGCCTCAAGAGGGCGCTCCGACTTGAAGATTGGGCGATGCGCCGGGCGATTGATGAAATGACGGTCGAAGCGTGTCCCGTCCCATCATGGAAGGGTGAAAATCTTGGGGCGATTTTCAAGCGGCTGAAACGGTTTCAGGACGAAAAGGACAGAGTTGACGCCGCCGGGAACGAGGCTGAACGCACTGTGTTTTCAGCGTTTCCGCCGCTCGAAGACGACGCCGATTTCATTTTCCACTGTTTGAAGATGTGGGACCGGAAATTCGTCTGGTCGACGATCAGCGCAAACTACGATGCGAAAGCGCTTGCAAGAATCACAATGAGCGAGGATTTCCTGCCCGGCTTCGCCGATTCAGGAGCTCACCTCACCAATCTCGCATTCTACGATGTCAATCTGCGGGCGCTTAAAATCGCCTATGAAGCAAACAGGGAAGAAGGCGTCGCCTATATGGTGAAGCGCCTCACCCGCGATCCGGCCGCGCTGTTTGATATTGACGCCGGCTCAATTGCTCCAGGCGCGCGCGCAGACATCGTTCTGATCGATCCAGCTGCGCTTGCGCGTCACGACGGGGAGAAAAACACCGTAAGGATTTGGCGCGAAACGCTGCAGAATGAACAGCTCGTCAATCGCTCTGACGGAGTCGTCATGAAAGTCTTCATCGCCGGAGAGGAGGTCTGGTCCGGCGAGGACTTCACGCCCGCACTTGGCGCAAAAAAGCTCGGTCAGGTGCTGCGCGCGAAAAGCGCTGAAAAGCCAGTCGCAGCGGAATGAAGACGGCGAAAGCGCAAGCCTGCTTAACTCGCTGTTAACCCGCCCCTTATCGCAGCCTTAACCATCCGCTGGGCAAAATCTGCCCAGTCTAAGGGACTGCTGGGACGAAGGACAATCCGATGACAAGCGCGACGCTACTGGATCTTGCGCGTGAGGGCTTCTGGGTGACGCTCATGGTCGCGGGGCCCGCCATGATCGCGGGGCTTCTCGTCGGGCTAGGCGTTGCACTCGTTCAGGCGCTGACGCAGGTGCAGGAAATGACGCTTGTGTTCATTCCCCGCATCGTTGTCATGTTCCTCGTTATTGCGGTCACGCTGCCGTTCATGGGAGCGGTTTTGGGACGCTTTGCGACCAAGATCTTCGCGATGATCGCGGGCGGCGCATTGCCTTGATGACCGTCTTTTCGGCAACCGATCTCCTTTCGGCGCTTCCGGTCGACGCCGTTGTCGCCTTCGCTGTGCTGGTGCGGGTCAGTGCGATGATGATGACGGCGCCGGCATTCGGCGACTTCACGCTCTCGCCGCGTATTCGCCTTGCAATCGCGTTCGCCGTGACGGCGGCGCTTGTCCCCGTCGCCGCGCCGGCCTTTCCGCAGCTTGGGGCTGAATCCGGCGTCCAGACAATCGTGCTTCTGATGACCGGGGAAATTGCCGCTGGTATCTTTCTCGGGCTTGTCGCGCGCATGATCGCCGCTGCGCTCAATGTCGCGGGACAGATCATCGCGCTCCAGATGGGATTGTCGCTCGCGCAGATCTTTGATCCCTCACAGGAAATTCAGGGCGCCGTCATAGGAGGCTTCCTCGCTGTATTTGGAACGACGATGATTTTCGCGACTGATGCTCATCACCTTCTGCTCGTCGCGCTTCGTGATTCGTACACGGTCTTAAGACCCGGCGGCGAGGTCAATATCGGAGACATGGTTGAAACGATGATCGCCTCGCTCTCCTTCGCCTTCTCGCTCGGCGTCCGTTTGGCGGCGCCTTTCATCGTTTTCGGCCTTGTATTCTATGCAGGGGCCGGCGTCCTCAACAGACTGATGCCGCAAGCGCAAGTCTTCTTTATGCTGATGCCTGCGAACCTGATCCTAGGCCTTGCGCTTCTCATGATGACGACCGGCCTGATGATCACTGCATTCTTGGCAGCGTTCGACAGCCGCATCAGCCTTTTCATCAGGTGAGGCGATGGCTGAAGCGCCCGATCAGCATCAACGTACGGAAGAGCCGACCCCGAAGAGACTGGAAGATGCGCGCAGGAAGGGCGACGCGCCGCGCAGTCAGGAAATCGTTGCAACGGCGATGATTGGCGCCGCCGGCCTTGCCCTATGGCTGTTTGCAGGGCCGGCCGCGAGATCGCTGGCGGCGAGTGCAACCTCGTTCCTTGACCATCCTCACGAGTTCGCCGCGGACGGAGCGGCGCTGCAGCGACTCTTTCTTGTCATTGCATTGAAGGTTGGCGCGGCCCTTGCGGGCGTCATGACGCTTTTTGTCGGCGCGGCGCTCGCAGCGAACATGGGACAGGCGCGGCCCGTCATCTCGATCGGGAAGATCAAACCGCAGGCTAACCGCCTTTCTCCATCTGAAGGGATCAAGAGACTTTTCGGCGCAGTCGCGCTTGTCAATTTTGCAAAGGGCGTCGGCAAGATCGCTGTCATCGGCGCGATTTTGATCTTTGCTCTCTGGCCAGACAGAGAAAGACTTGCGGGCCTTCCCGACGTGGAAGCGCCGACGCTACTGGCGCTCGCCAGGGCCGAAATCGTCAAGCTTGTTGCGGCGGCGGTTGCGGCGATGTCGGTCATCGCGGCCCTTGATTACGCTTGGGCGCGACGCGAGTGGACAAAGCGCCTTCGGATGACCAAGGAAGAAGTGCGCCGCGAGATGCGCGAGCAGGAAGGCGATCCGCAGATCAAGGGTCGACAACGTCAGCAGCGCGAAGCGCGGGCTCGCCGGCGGATGATTGCTGCGGTGAGGGACGCGACGGTTCTGATCATGAACCCGACGCACTTTGCGGTTGCGTTGAAATACGAAGCGGGGGGAAGCGGCGCGCCCCTTTGCACGGCCAAGGGGCTCGACGACCTTGCCCTGCGCCTTCGAGCCGCGGCGGAAGACGCGGGCGTACCGGTATTCGAAAATCCGCCGCTCGCCCGCGCCCTCTACGCCGCCGTCGAGATCGACGAGGAAATTCCCGTCGAGCATTATGAGGCCGTCGCCGCGATCATCGGGTTTATCATGGGCAAGGCGAGGGCCCGCGGCCGCTAGGCCGCACTGTCGAAAAATACATGGCGGGCCAGCGGCTTGGCTTATGGCGCGGCCTTGCGAAGCGCTCCATAGTTCACCGTTTTTCGAGAAGGTGAGCGACAAAAAGTGATTGCGAACCCGGCGCCAGCGCAAGAACCTGATGACGGCCACACCCCAGAGAAAGCGGCCGAGCCTGCGGCGGGGGGCTCTCCACGACCGCCCAGCACCGAAGAAATAGCCGCCATGATGCGTGAGGCGGAAGAGCGCGCCCGTGAGAAAATCGAACGCTCGGATGCGGAAATCGCACAAAAGAATGCGCGCCTCCTACAGCATGCCCTGCTAGGCGCGCTTTGGGGCGGACTGGCAGTCGCCTCTGCCGGCGCGGCTTATATCCTTTCAACCGGGGCGTTCGGCGCGACCGGCGTCGTGCTCGCTGTCGTCGTCGGCGCGTTAGGCGTGGTGTTCCTGCTCGCCGCATTCCGTCCGACACCGTCGGCCATGCTTGCGAGCGCCGCCATGAAGCGCGTCGCTGGGAAAACCGCAAACGAAGCGGCGCAGCTTGCTGGCTCGGAAATGTTGCAGAGTCTCGCACTGGCTGAGCGCGTGCTCGACGCTGATCCGGATGCGCGGCTCATCACACGCACCGACGGCGTCGTCATTTATGCTAATGCGGCTTATATTTCGCTCGCGCGTGAGGCCGGCGTCATGGGTCCGGCAGGCCTTCCCCCGCGAATCGACCGACTGTTCGCCCAGCAGGGGGCCGAGGCGACCAAGGTCTTCCGACTTTGCCGCGCGGCGAAAAGCGCGGCCGAGGCGACCGAGATCATCTATCAGCAGATCGGACTTGAAGACGGCGGCGCGCGGCGGCGCTTTGAAGTGACGACGCGCCCAATCGAATCCTCGAATGAGTATGTCGTCTGGCGTCTGCGCGAACTGCCGATCGAAGAGTCGGAGCATGACGCCCTTGCGGCTGCCTTCGCTGATTATCTGAGGCCGGTGTTTGCGCTTGAGAAGTCCGGTCAAGTGGCCTGGGCGAATGCGGCGATGCGGAAGGCGCTCGGACTGGCGCGCTTCGAACTCAATCATATCGATGATGTGGTGCTTGGCGAAACCTCTGACATTGTACGCGCGCTTTGGCGCGCCGACGCCGCGCCGGCGCATGCGGAGATCAGGCGCCGCGATGCGGATCCCGTCGAGGCGTCGTTTGCCGCGTTCCGTCGCGGCG
>CALKYG010000425.1 GCA_938003575.1 uncultured Alphaproteobacteria bacterium | reverse complement strand
GTGTTCGACGCCTATTTCGGCCGCACGCGCTTCACGCCCTCCTTGATGCAGGGCCAGCTTGTCGACGCAGGGCGCCTGGGCCGCAAATCGGGCGTCGGCGTTTTCAATTATGCGGATGGCGAGAAGCCGACGCCGAATTTCGCCGCCGAGGCTGGCGCATCCGGCGATGATCAATTGCTGCAAAAATTAATCGTCAACGGCGCCGTTGAACATGGCGGCGTGCGTATTATGAAATGCGATGGAAGAACCGCGCTGCATGTCGCCGCAGAAACTCAAGGCTCGATTGCCGTCATTGATTTCATCCGCGACCCGGCGGCGGCGACTGCGATCGCTTTTGCCGCGTCCGATGATACGGCCGATGCGGCAGCGCGTTCATTCATCGCCGCGAACGGCAAGAAAGCGGTGCGACTTAAAGATCGCCCCGGTCTGGTCGTCTACAGAACGCTGTTGCAGCTTGCGAATGGCGCCGCCGACGCTGTCCGCGATCAGGTTGCTTCGCCTGAAGCGATCGATGTCGCCATGATGAACGGCGTCAATTACCCCTTCGGTCCCGTCGCCTGGGCGCGCGGGGAAGGGCTCGGCCATGTCGTTGACGCGCTCGACGCGGTGGCGGAGGAATGCGGCGAAGCGATGTATCGGCCGGGCGAATGGCTGCGAGCGGCTGCGCGACGCGGCTTGTTATAATATCGCGTCATTGCTATGGTAGCCAGACTGGGTGATGGGAATCCTGCGTGGCGAACGGTTCGCTGACAAGAGACGGCTTCAAATCCCGGCGCCTTATGGCGACCGGGTTTTTGGCTGTACTTTTCGCGGCCGCTCAGCTCCTTTTCGCCGGCCATGCCGAAGACCTCTTCACTCATGCGCCGCAGTCTTGCGAATTTTGCCTCGCTGCGGCCGTATCCGATGACCCCAACGACGCTGTTGTCGAACTCGCGCCGCCTGTTCGATTCGTCGATTTCCGCGAAACGCCGAAGGCCGATGACATTGTCCTCGCGCGCGCGCCCATCGCGCCGAATTCGCGCGCGCCGCCTTTTTGCTGATTTCTTTCGACTAGCCGCGTTGCGTTTGTCAATCCCGTTCAACGGTTGATGAAATCGCAACGCAATCTGTCAGGATCAGCAAACAGGTATTCAAGATGCATTCGAAATTCCATTGGCGTGTCGGCGTATCGCTCGCCGTTTTGTGCCTTCCCTCTGTCGTCGCGGCGCAGGAAGACGTCGTCAGGGACGAGATCATCGTGACCGCGTCGCCGTTGGAGCGGTCGGCCGAAGAAACGATTGTCGGCACGACCGTTCTTTCCGGCGACGATCTGGAACGCAACCTTGAACATTCGATCGGTGAGACGCTGCGCAAGCAGCCTGGCATTTCATCGACGTTTTTCGGGCCCGGCGCGTCTCGGCCCGTCATTCGCGGCCTCGGCGGCGATCGCATCAGCATTCTCGATTCCGGCATCGGATCCATTGACGCTTCATCGACAAGCCCGGACCACGCCGTCTCCGTAGAGCCTGCGTTGGCGGAAAAGATCGAGATCGTGCGCGGCGCCGCGACCCTCCTTTACGGATCGTCCGCAGCCGGCGGCGTCGTCAACGTTTTCAGCGGAAAAATCCCCTCGACGCTTCCGGAAGGCGGCGTCGACGGCGCGCTTCGCATCGGCGGATCTACGGTCGATGAAGGCGTCGAAGCGGCGGGCGGTTTCAACGTCGATCTCGGCAAGGCCGGCGTCGGCAATTTCGTTTTCCATGGTGAAGGCTCTTACCGCGAATCTGACGACTACAAGGTGCCGGGCTTTGTTGAATCGGCGCGGCTCCGCGCTGCGGAAGAAGCGGAAGGCGGGGACGAACACGAGGAGGAGGAAGAGGCGTTCGGCCGCGTTGAGAACACGGCGCTTGAATCGAAAAGCGGCGCTGCGGGTCTCTCCTATGTTTTCGACAGCGGCTTCATCGGCGTTTCGGGAACCGCGATCAACTCGGAATACGGCGTTCCGGGCGCGCACGGCCATGGCGAGGAGGAAGGCGAAGCCGGCGCCGAGGAAGAAGAAGGCGGCGTCACCATCGCTCTGAGGCAACGCCGCATTGATCTCAACAGTGAGATCGACGCGGATTTCCTCGCCTTCCAGAAAATGAAGCTGCGCGTCGGCTATGCTGATTATACGCATACCGAGATCGAACCGTCCGGCGAGCCCGGCACGGTCTTCGCCAATGAAGGCGTTGAAGGGCGTCTTGAACTCGTCGCGAAGGACGCGAGAGCTGCAGGCGGCGATCTTAAAGGCGCGCTCGGTTTCCAATGGCGGATTCGCGATTTTTCAGCGATCGGCGAGGAGGCGTTCCTGCCGCCGACCAAGTCGCGGCAATACGGCGTCTTTGCGCTGGAGGAATATGAGCGCGGCATCCTGCGACTGGAAGCAGGCGGGCGCTACGAGCGCACAACCCATCGGGTCGATGCGACGGCGACAGATCTCGGGTTCAACGCCTGGTCCGTTTCGGCGGGGATAGGCCTGACGCCTGCGGATGGCGTGTTTTTCGGCGTCACGGGTTTGAGGACGGAACGTGCGCCGTCGCCCGAAGAACTATTCTCAAATGGGCCGCATCTTGCGACCGGCGTTTTCGAGATTGGCGACCCGGCGCTCGGCAAGGAGACGGCGCGCGGCGTCGAGGCGACAGCCAAATTCACTAGCGATCCCGTATCCCTCGTCGTCAACGGCTTCTACACGTCATACAAGGGCTTCATCTTCGAAAATTTCACGGGACTTGAGGCGGATGTCGACGGCGAGTTGATCCCGATCGCGCGCTTCGAGGCGAGCGATGCGGCTT
>CALKYG010000424.1 GCA_938003575.1 uncultured Alphaproteobacteria bacterium | reverse complement strand
GCCGGCCTCGTTCGAGCCGGCGATCGATTACGTCGTCACGAAAATCCCCCGCTTCGCCTTTGAAAAATCTCCGGGGTCGGAGCCTTATCTGACAACTGCGATGAAATCCGTCGGCGAAGCGATGGCGATCGGACGGTCATTCCAGGAATCCCTCCAGAAAGCGTTGCGATCGCTTGAGACGGGACTTTGCGGACTCGACCCGATTGAAATTCCGGGCCTTGGCGCGGACGATGACGCCAATGCGATCCGCGCGGCGCTCGCCGCGTCAACCCCAGACCGCATTCGCGTCGCGGCGCAGGCGATTCGCAACGGGCTGCCGCTGGAGCAGGTCCGGTCTGTCACTCACTATGATCCCTGGTTCCTCGAGCAGATCGACGGCATTATTTCGGCCGAACGCGAGATTGAAGAACATGGCCTGCCGGCGGACCCGGAGCGGCTGCGCGCCCTGAAGTCGATGGGATTTTCCGACAAGCGCCTCGCGCAGCTCTCCGGCGGCGAGGAAGCCGAAGTCCGCCGCCTGCGCCATTCGCTCGGCGTTCGCCCGGTTTTCAAGCGCATTGATACGTGCGCTGCTGAATTCGCGGCCAGGACGCCGTATATGTATTCCTGCTATGAAGCTCCGTTCGGCGACGCGCAGGCATGCGAGTCCGTTCCGAGCGGCCGAAAGAAAGTCATCATCCTCGGCGGCGGACCGAACCGCATCGGCCAGGGCATTGAATTCGATTATTGCTGCTGTCACGCCGCGTTCGCTCTCGCGGACCTCGGCATTGAATCGATCATGGTGAATTGCAACCCCGAAACGGTGTCAACAGATTACGACACGTCGGACCGCCTCTATTTCGAACCGCTGACGGCTGAAGATGTGCTGGAGATCGCAGCGAAAGAACGGTCAGCCGGCGAGCTCCTCGGCGTCATAGTTCAGTATGGCGGACAGACGCCGTTGAAACTCGCTTCGACGCTCGACAAGGAAGGCGTTCCGATTCTGGGGACCCCGTTCGACGCCATCGATCTGGCGGAAGACCGCGAGCGCTTCCAAAAGCTCGTCGCCAAGCTCGGCCTCAGGCAACCCGCCAACGCAACCGCGACGTCGCGGGAGCAAGCGGTCGCGGTCGCGGCGGAAGCAGGATACCCCCTGGTCACCCGCCCCTCTTACGTACTCGGCGGACGCGCGATGGAAATCGTTCGCGACGAGGCGGCTCTCCGGCAATACCTCGCAACGGCGCAGATCGAGATCAATGAGGACGAACCTCTCCTGCTCGACCACTATCTCGACAATGCGACCGAGGTTGACGTTGATGCGATTTCCGACGGCAAGGACGTCTTCATCGCCGGCGTGATGGAGCATATCGAGGAAGCCGGCGTCCATTCCGGCGACAGCGCCTGCTCGCTGCCGCCATACACTTTGCCGGATGCGATTGTCCGCGAGCTCGAAGAGCAGACGAGGAAGCTCGCAATCGCCCTCGGGGTCGTCGGACTTGTCAATGTCCAATACGCGATCAAGGGCGACGACATCTACATACTCGAGGTCAATCCGCGTGCGTCTCGCACAGCGCCGTTTGTTGCAAAGACGGTCGGCCTTCCAATAGCCGGGATCGGCGCGAAAGTGATGGCGGGCGTCAAGGTCGCCGATCTCCGCCTTGAAAGGCGCATGCTCAGGCACACCGCGGTGAAGGAAGTCGTCTTTCCCTTCGCGCGGTTTCCGGGCGTCGACACCGTGCTCGGTCCGGAAAT
>CALKYG010000423.1 GCA_938003575.1 uncultured Alphaproteobacteria bacterium | reverse complement strand
AGGCGCAGCTGTTCTTCGGCTACGGAGACGCGGTCCAGCAGATAGAAATAAAGGTCGCCGAGCCGGAAAAAGTGAAAACCTACAAGGCGGCGTTGGCGGAAATCGTGCCGGAAATGGACCTTCGCGATTGGCAGCAGCAAAACCAGTCCTACTTCAACGCACTCCAGACCGAGCGCAGCGTAATGCGCCTCATCCTTTTATTGATCGTCGCCGTCGCCGCGCTCAATATCATTACGGGCCTGATCATGCTTGTGAAGGACAAGACCGGCGACATCGCCGTGCTGCGAACGATGGGCGCCACGCAAGGTTCGATCATGCGCATCTTTTTCCTTTCCGGTTCGTTGATCGGCGTGATCGGAACGATTGCAGGCGCGCTCGGCGGCGCGCTCTTCGTCTGGAACATAGATGCGATCGAGCAATTTCTGTCCTGGCTTTTCAATACGGATCTCTTCCCCGCCGATGTCTACTATTTCAACGCCATTCCGGCGAAGATGCAGTGGAGCGAAGTCGCGCTTATCGTCGGCTGGTCGCTGTTCATGTCATTTGTCGCGACGATTTATCCGGCTTGGCGAGCCGCGCGCCTCGATCCGGTTGAGGCGCTGCGATATGAGTGAAATCGTGCTTAAGCTTGCCGGCGTCAGCCGCCGCTACGGCGACCTTGTCATTCTGCAGCCGTCCGACTTCGAGCTCCGGCGCGGAGAAACGGTCGCGCTGCTCGGCCCGTCAGGCTCGGGGAAATCCTCCCTCCTTCACATTGCGGGTCTGCTTGAAGCGCCGAGCAGCGGGGATGTCGTCATCGGCGGCGTTACAACAACCAATCTTCCCGATGCGGCGAAGACGCGCATGCGCCGCGATTATCTCGGTTTCGTCTATCAGTTTCATCATTTGCTTCCCGAGTTCTCCGCCCTTGGCAATGTGGCGCTGCCGCAGCTCATTCGCGGCGTCAAAATCGCTGATGCTGAAAAGGAAGCCGCTCGGCTGCTGACCGCGGTGGGCCTTGGCGAGCGATTGAACCATCAGCCGGGGCAATTGTCAGGCGGCGAACAGCAGCGGACAGCGATCGCGCGCGCTCTCGCCAACCATCCCAAAGTGCTGCTCGCCGACGAGCCGACAGGGAATCTCGATCCCAAAACGTCAGACAAAGTGTTCGAGGCGTTGCTGGAGATTGTAAGGGCGGAGGGGTTGTCTGCGCTTATTGCGACACATGACAGCCGCCTCGCACGGCGGCTAAACCGAATCATCGTCATCCAGGACCAGCGCCTTGTCGAGGCGGACCGTGCCTCGCTCGAGGGCTGACGAAGCCGGTTGGCGTTTTCCGGCAGACCCGCCATAGTGTGCAGAACAACAGGGCAGGGAGGAAAATCGCCCAATGCGAAAGGAGCGACGCATACTGAATGCGCCGACATTGTCGGGGCTGATCGAAGAACAGGCGAAGTTCATTCCGGATGAGATCGCGCTTCATTTTGAAGGGCGGCAGACGACCTACCGGGATCTCAATTCACGCGCGAACCGCGCCGCGCAGGCGATGCTCTCCCTTGGCATGAAGCGCGGCGACCGGCTTTGCTGGCTTGCCCGAAATGTCGGCACTTTTTGGCCGGCGCTGCTCGGAGCGTCTAAGATCGGCGTTGTGATGACGCCGGTGAACTGGCGGCTTGCGCCCGCTGAAATCGCGCAGATCGTCAAGGATGCGCGCCCGTCGCTCCTCGTCGGCGAGACGATGTTTCTTGAGCCGCTGAAGTCGATCGATGAATTTCAATCGCCCCGAGTGATGACGCTTGAGACCGGCGGCGCCGATTGTTTCGACGCCTTGACCGACGCGCAAAACGACATCAAGCCGGAATTCCAGCCTTCGCGCGACGACGTGGTCGTCCAGCTCTATACGAGCGGCACAACCGGCCTGCCGAAGGGCGTTGTTCTATCAAACCGCTGTTACCAGGAAGTCGGCGACGCAGGCGTCAAGGCCGGCGTGGTGACGCCCTATCACGACGATGAGGCGATCCTGCACTCGCTCCCGCATTTTCATATCGCCGGCGTCAATTTCGGCATTATGGGCTGGTCGCGCTCAATGCCGGTCATCCAGCATCGGCAGTTCGATCCCGCTGCGATCGTGAGGGAGGCGCAGGCGGGAAGACCGCTCAACTCTTTCCTCGTTCCGGCAATGATCATGATGATCCTCCAGGCCGCCAAGGCTGCAAACCTGCCGCTGACTAACTTCGCGCAAGTGAGTTACGGCGCCGCGCCGATGCCTGAACCCCTGCTGGACGCCGCGATGGCGATGATGCCGAACGCCCTTTTCACCCAGTTTTACGGCATGACCGAAACGACCGGCGGCGTCACCATCCTGACCCACGAAGATCACGCAAAAGGTTTGAAGCAGCGTGTTTCCGCAGGCAAGCCGTTGCCTGGCTGTTCAATCAGGATCTGCGATCCTGAAACGAGGAAAGAGATGCCGCAGGGCGAGGTTGGCGAGATCGTGACGAAGTCCGGATTCGTGATGGACGGGTACTGGAACAAACCGGATGCGACGCAAGCCGTCATCCGCGACGGCTGGTATTGGACGGGCGATGCAGGACGCATCGACGAGAACGGCTATCTTTACGTCGTCGATCGCGTCAAGGACATGATCATCTCGGGCGGTGAAAACATTTATCCGGCCGAGATCGAGAACATCCTCGCCGCGCATCCGGCTGTGCTCGAGTCGGCGATTGTCGGCATGCCGGACGAGAAATGGGGAGAGGTCGTGCGCGCGTTCGTCGTGAAGCGGCCCGACGCTGACGTGACGGCGCCGCAGATCATCGAGTTTCTTCGGCCGAAAATCGCAAGCTTCAAACTGCCGAAGCGCGTCGACTTCATCGATGCGCTGCCTAGGAATCCGAGCGGAAAAATCCTGAAGACGGCGTTGAGAAAGCTCTAAAGGCCGGATTGGCGCGCGGCGAGGTCGAGCATGATCTCTTCCGAGCCTCCGCCGATCGCCATCACACGCACTTCGCGATAGATGCGCTCGATGCGGCAGCCGCGCATGAAACCGGCGCCGCCGAGAATCTGCATCGCCTCGCGCGCGCAGAATTCCATCGTTCGCGTCGCCTGCACCTT